>CAMJES010000276.1 GCA_946404705.1 uncultured Ruminococcus sp.
AAGAGAGTGCAGAGGGAAGACCGCAAGGGGAGAGGGGGAGGACGGCCAAGCGTCCTTAGCTATGCAGAGTGCCTCCCCCTCTTCCCTGAAGGTTTTCCCTTTGCATAGAACCCCCAAAATTATAGTGGTTACTGTTTGTGCCTTAACTCAAATAATTCATACTAATACTAAACACCAATAAAATACAGGAAAAAATCTGCGCCGAAATCCAATATATTCAAGATTGTCGGATTGATTTTTTCCAAATTTTAAATGGTGTTTAGTATAACTTCACACTTAACACGCCCGTTCCGTTTAACCTGTAAAACGAAAACACGCAGAGTTGCCCCTCTGCGTGTTTTCGTTTTTTGGTGAACATGGTGGGTTCATCAATTATTCGTTTCTGTGACAATTGTATCACAGAAAAAGAATTTTGTCAAGCACTTTATTTTTTATGCAAAGTCAAACAAAAATTATCCGTATCCACCCGATTGAACATCGGTTCCTTATATATTCTCCAAAGCCTGCTTAACATCTGCGATGATATCATCAACATTTTCAAGGCCTACCGAAAGACGGATAAGTCCGCCGTCAATTCCTGCTGCGGCAAGCTGCTCATCGGTGAGCTGTCTGTGCGTTGCTGAGGCAGGGTGAAGTACGCAGGTGCGTATATCGGCAACGTGGACTTCGTTCGAGGCAAGCTTTAAGCTGTCCATAAACTTTACTGCGTTATCTCTGCCGCCCTTTATCGAAACGGAGATAACTCCGCTTGTGCCGAGCGGAAGATACTTATCTGCAAGTGCCTTATACTTATTACCCTCAAGTCCGGGGTAGAAAACGCTTTCTATCTTGTCGCTCGTTTGCAGGAACTTTGCAACTTTAAGCGCATTTTCGCAGTAACGCGGCATTCTTACCGCAAGCGTTTCCAGTCCGAGATTGAGCAGGAAGGACGAATTTGCAGCAGGATAGCATCCGAAATCACGCATAAGCTGCATTCTTGCCTTTGTGATATACGGAGCGGCAGGATACTGCTTTGTATAAACAATGCCGTGATAACTCTCGTCCGGCTCGGTCATGCAGGGGAATTTGCCGTTCGTCCAGTCGAACTTGCCGCTGTCTACGATAACGCCGCCGACCTGAACTGCGTGGCCGTCCATATACTTCGATGTGGAGTGGATAACGATATCTGCGCCCCACTCGATAGGTCTGCAAAGTACGGGCGTTGCAAAGGTGTTGTCAACGATAAGCGGAACGCCGTGCGCATGGGCGCATTTTGCCCATTTTTCGATATCGAACACGTTGAGCGCAGGATTTGCGATAGTTTCGCCGAAAACAGCCTTTGTGTTCTCCTTGAATGCGGCGTTTATCTCGTCCTCGCTTGCATCGCAGCTTACCCATATACACTCGATTCCCATCCTTTTGAGCGTTACCGAGAAAAGGTTGATAGTTCCGCCGTAGATAGCCGAGGAAGCGATAAAGCTGTCGCCTGCCTCGCAGATATTGAGTATCGAAAGCAGCGAAGCGGCCTGTCCGCTTGAAGTACACATTGCAGCTGCGCCGCCCTCAAGCATTGCGATCTTTTTCTCGACAGCATCGGTCGTGGGGTTCTCAAAGCGCGAATAGATAAGGCTCTTTGTCGGATCGTCAAAAACTGCGGCAACATCGTCCGTGGAGTCGTAAACGTAGGTGGTGCTTTGCACGATAGGCATCACACGGGGTTCGCCGTTCTTGGGCGAATAGCCTGCATGAAGACATTTGGTCTCAATTTTTGCGTCCTTGCTCATTTCTTTCATTTTATATTCCTCCGATCAGGTTATATACTAATACCTATAAATTATAGCATATTATAGGTTGTTTTTCAAGCCTTTTTTCAGTCGCAGGGAGTTATGTCATATCCCACAAAATATAGTATGAAATAAGATTGAAATAACCATTGACAAAAGTGCGATTTTGTTATATAATTTAAGAGTATATTAAAATTTAATATGGAATAATTTTGGTTTCTCTCAAGAACGAAACACGGACAGATACTAAATGGCTCGAATACTGCCGTGAAAAGGTTCGGAAGTCACCAAATGTAATTTTTTAAAGGTGGAATGTCTATAATGGGTATGTTTGACGGTCTTTTTGGCAGCTACAGTAAGCGTGAGCTTGCTAAAATTGAACCTATAAAGAATAAAGTCCTCGCACTTGAAGACGAGTATGCCGCAATGTCGGAGGAAACTCTTAAAGGTCAGACAAAAATTTTCAAGGAACGCATCGCAAACGGCGAAACGGTTGACGATATCCTCCCCGAGGCTCTTGCAACAGTTCGTGAGGCCGCTTGGCGTGTCCTCGGAAAGAAGCCTTACCCCGTTCAGATCATAGGCGCTATCGTTCTTACTCAGGGACGTATCGCCGAAATGAAAACAGGTGAAGGTAAAACTCTCGTTGCCTGCTGTGCGGCGTATCTCAACGCTCTCCCCGGCAAGGGCGTCCATGTCGTTACGGTCAACGACTATCTTGCCAAATACCAGTCCGAAGAAATGGGAAAGGTTTTCCGCTATCTCGGACTTACTATCGGCTGTATCCTCCACGAGCTTAACAACGACCAGCGCCGCGAAGCTTACAACTGCGATATCACATACGGCACAAACAACGAGTTCGGTTTCGACTACCTGCGTGACAACATGGTCATCTATATGAAGGAAAAGGTTCAGAGAGGCCACGCATTCGCCATCGTCGACGAGGTCGACTCGATACTTATCGATGAAGCAAGAACTCCGCTTATCATCAGCGGTAAGGGCGACAAGTCTACCGAGCTTTACACCAAAGCCGACAAGTTCGCAAAATCACTTGTGCCTTATACCGTTGTTGAAATGGACGACAAGGTCGATCAGGAAGAACTCTCCGAAAACAGCGACTATATCATAGACGAAAAGTCCAAAACAGCTACTATCACCCGTCAGGGCGTAAAGAAAGCGGAGAAATATTTCGGCGTTCAGAACCTTTTTGACGCTGACAACTCAACTCTTCTCCACCATATAAACCAAGCTCTTAAAGCTAACGGCTGCATGAAGAATGATATCGACTACGTTGTCAAGGACGGCGAAGTTATCATCGTTGACGAGTTCACAGGCCGTCTTATGATGGGCAGACGTTTCAAGATCGGAAGAGCGTCGTGTAGGGAAAGAGTGTAGATCTCGGTG
>CAMJES010000277.1 GCA_946404705.1 uncultured Ruminococcus sp.
CCACCGAGATCTACACTCTTTCCCTACACGACGCTCTTCCGATCTCAGAGAGATACCCATTGTAATGGTTCTGATATCAAGACATTCGTCCTGGATCATTCTTATCGTTTCAAGTATATCATGTACATTAAGCATTTATTTAAACTCCAGTTCAGAAAAAGTAACCGCAAATCAGACGGTGTGCATTGTGTTGAAAATTTCCTCGTGCATTGTGTTGATCTTAAGTCCCATATCATCACCGAGAGCGTTCATTCTGTCAACAAGCTCGGCGAAGCTTTTGTCAAGCTTTGAGATATCAACGAGCATGATCATCGCGAACATATCCTGAAGTACGCTCTGCGTAACCTCGGTAACATTAGCATTGAATTCAGCACATATCCCACTGACTTTTGCAAGAATACCGACTGTATCCTTTCCAACAACAGTAATTACAGCTCTCATAAAAGAAACCTCCGAAAAATATATTATATAAGAATTATTATATCACAACTGCTTCCATAAAAAAAGACTAAATTTCAACAAATTTATGGTTAAATTATAAACAAGCTTGTACTGCTTAATAAAAATCAACTTTTTTCCACAGAACTTTCTATTTTTGTCAAATGTTACAATTATGCAAACTGTAATAAATTGTTGTAGACTTTCGCGTTTTGTTGTGATATAATATTTGTATTGCGGCAACCCTTGATACGGTATGCCGTAAATCTGAAAAAAGGATGGGTCAAAATGGATAATATCTTAAAACTTCTCAAGCAGAACGCTCGGCTTTCCAACAAGGAGATCGCCTCAATGACAGGACTGACCGAAGAAGCGGTCGCGGCAAAGATAAAGGAATATGAAAGCAGCGGCGTTATCAAGGGCTACTCCGCCATCCTCGATGATGATCTTGCCGACAAGGATAATGTAACTTGTTTTATCGCAGTAAAGGTAACACCGACTGCCGAATTCGGCTTTGACGCCATTGCAAAGAAAATTTTATCATACAAAGAGGTCGAGAGCCTTACGCTTATGTCGGGCGCTTTTGACCTTGCAGTTACTATCAGCGGCACAAACTATAAAGAGATAGCATTGTTCGTTGCGCAGCGCCTCTCCACTATCGAGGGCGTTGTTTCGACATCGACCCACTTCTTCCTTAAAAGATACAAGGACAAGGGCTTCATGATCAATGCTGATGACAAGGATGAAAGGAGCTTTGTTTCTCCATGATGGACTATGACCGAATTCTTTCCGAAAAATGCAAGGAAATAAAACCGTCGGGAATACGCAAATTTTTCGATATCGCAAATTCAATGGAGGGTGTAATATCCCTCGGTGTAGGTGAACCCGATTTCGCAACTCCGTGGTCAATACGCAGCAAAGCAATCGACACTCTCCAGAAGGGCAAGACCGTTTATACCGCTAATGCAGGACTTTTAGAGCTGCGTGTTGCTATTTCAAAGTATCTTGAACGCAAATATAACCTTAAATATGACCCCAAAGAGGATATCATTATAACGGTAGGCGGCTCGGAGGCTATCGACCTTTGCATAAGAGCCGTTGTAGACCCGGGTGACGAGGTTCTTGTTGTTGAGCCGTCTTTCGTTTGCTATAAGCCTATCGTTGACCTTATGCACGGCGTTCCTGTTGTAATTGAAACAAAGCCCGAGGATAATTTCAAGCTTACGGCTGAGGCTTTGCGTGAAAAAATTACCGACAAGACCAAGCTTCTTATCCTGCCGTTCCCGAACAATCCGACAGGCGCTATTCTGACAAGGCCCGAGCTTGAAGCTATCGCAGAGGTGCTTCGCGGCACGAATATTCTTGTGCTTACGGACGAGATCTATTCTGAGCTTACCTATCAGGGCAAGCACGTTTCTATCGCAGAGATTGATGGAATGCAGGAAAGGACGCTTTATGTAAACGGCTTTTCAAAGGCCTTCGCAATGACCGGCTGGCGACTCGGCTATGTTGCAGGCCCTCAGCCGCTCGTTTCGCAGATGCTTAAGATACACCAGTACGCTATAATGTGTTCGCCGACCGTTTCGCAGTATGCCGCAATTGAAGCGCTTGAAAACTGCGACAAGGACGTTCAGGCAATGGTTCGTGAATATGATATGCGCCGCAGATACATTGTTAACGCTTTCAACGAGCTTGGTCTGGACTGCTTTGAGCCTGGCGGCGCGTTCTATGTCTTCCCCTGCATAAAGTCCACGGGACTTACAAGCCAGCAGTTCTGCGAAGACCTGCTTTACAAGCACAAGGTCGCAGTCGTTCCCGGTGACGCTTTCGGAAACTGCGGCGAGGGTTACATAAGAGTTTCCTACGCATATTCGCTGCAGCACCTTAAGACCGCTGTCGAATATATAGGCGAATACCTTGACGACCTTAAGAAAAACAATGGATAAGCTTACCGCAAAGGCAAACGCCAAAATTAACCTTACGCTTGATATCACGGGCAGATTGCCGAACGGCTATCATAGCATAAAAAGTATTATGCAAAGCGTTTCGCTCTACGATGTTGTTTCGGTCGAACGGACAAACATCGGCGATATCGAGGTTGTATGCAGTAACGAAAATATCCCCTCGGGTGAGCAGAACATTGCCTTTAAAGCGGCTCGTGAATTCTTAGAGTATGCCGATATTGCCTGCCCGAGCGTAAAAATCTCCATTGAAAAGCATATCCCGTCCGAGGCTGGACTTGGCGGCGGAAGTGCTGACGCTGCGGCTGTTATTTTATGCTTGAACAAGCTTTTCGGCTGCGGCTTTTCGCATGAGCGTTTATGCGTGATAGGCGCAAAGGTCGGCGCGGACGTTCCGTTCTGTATCACGGGCGGAACTGCACTTTGCGAGGGCATTGGCGAGGTTATAACTCCGCTTTCTCCCCTTTCCTGCGGCTGTGTACTTATCGCAAAGGGAAAGCTTGGGATATCGACAAAGGCTGCTTACGCCGAGCTTGACAAGACGGATATTCCGCACAAAGAATGGGAACCCTCGGATTTTTCGGGCGTTCCCGAAAGCTGGGCAAGGCTTTGTTCAAACGATTTTGAAGCTGTTTCGGGTAATTCCGAAATTGCTGCGATAAAATCGGAAATGAAAACCTGCGGCGCGCTCCATTCGCAGATGAGCGGAAGCGGCTCGGCGGTTTTCGGGTTATTCGGAG
>CAMJES010000278.1 GCA_946404705.1 uncultured Ruminococcus sp.
ATCATAGCCGGTGACTGGAGTTCAGACGTGTGCTCTTCCGATCTCCTTGCGGCTAACACGATGAAGGACACCAACATGATGCAGATATTCGTTTTCGGCAACGATGACCACATCATGCTCTGCGCACGTTTTGACAATCTCGGCAAGGGTGCATCGGGTGCTGCGGTTCAATGCATGAACATTATGATGGGGATCGATGAAAGAACGGGGCTTATATAATGCAAAATTGGGAATATGTATATGAGCAAATATGATAAGCTTTTTATTCAAATAATGAGCGGAACATCTGATAATAATATAGAGTTTTCCGATTTGCAGAAGATGCTGACTTTATTAGGTTTTGTTGTTAGGATCAAAGGCGATCATTTTATATATTTTAAAGATGGCGTTGATGAGATAATCAATATACAGCCAAAAGGCAGTAAGGCTAAGCCGTATCAGGTCAAGCAAGTAAGAAATATAATACTTAAGTATAGAATGGGAGGTCATTTTAATGCATAAGTATGAGGTTATTTTATATTGGAGTGAAGAGGACGGCAGTTACATTGCCGAAGTTCCCGAGCTTGCAGGATGTATGGCTGACGGAGAATCAATGCTGACTGCGCTTGAAAATGTGCATACGGTAATTGATGAATGGCTCGAAACTGCTGAACTTACGGGAAGAGAGATACCTAAACCAAAGTGAAAGCTTGCATTTGCGTAAAAATGAAATCTTGAATTTGATATTATCAGAATTGTTTAATAATTATACATTGAAAATGAGGAATTTGTATGAAAGAGTTTAAGGTTATCAGCGGCGGTGTTTGCGCCGCAAAGGGATTTAAGGCGAGTGGTATTTACTGCGGAATCAAGGAAAATCCCACTAAGAAAAACGACATTGCACTTATCGTTTCCGATGTTATGTGCAATGCGGCAGGCGTTTACACGCAGAACAAGGTAAAGGGTGCGCCTGTTATTGTTACAAAGAAAAATCTTGCGGCTACGGGCGGAAAGGCTAAGGCTGTTATTGTTAACTCCAAGAACGCCAACACCTGCAATGCTGACGGTGAGGAAAAGGCTAATGCGATGTGTAAGCTTGTTTCCGACGCTATCGGCATAAAGCAGGAAGAGGTAATTGTTGCTTCTACCGGCGTTATCGGACAGATACTTCCCATTGAGCCTATTGAAAAGGCTGTTCCGCAGCTTGTTGAAAAGCTTTCTTATGACGGAAATGTTGAGGCTGCAACTGCTATTATGACGACCGACACGGTGAAAAAGGAATACGCTGTTGAGTTTACGCTTGGCGGAAAGGTCGTTCATCTCGGCGGAATGGCTAAGGGCAGCGGAATGATACACCCGAACATGGCTACAACGCTCAATTTCATCACGACGGACGCTGCTATTTCCTCCGAAATGGTACAGAAGGCGCTTTCCGAGATAGTTAAGGTTACATACAACTGTCTTTCGATAGACGGTGACCAGTCTACAAACGATACTTGTGTACTTATGGCAAACGGACTTGCGGAAAATGCAGAGGTCGTTTGTGAGGGTGCGGATTTTGACGAGTTCAAGGCTGCGCTTTATCAGGTAATGGCAAATCTTACAAGAATGCTTGCGAAGGACGGAGAGGGTGCAACAAAGCTGCTCACTTGCGTATGCTCGGGCGCTCCCGACCTTGACACGGCTATTATAGTTGCAAAGAGCGTTATCCGTTCTCCGCTTTTCAAGTGCGCGATGTTCGGTTCGGACGCTAACTGGGGACGTATTCTTTGTGCTGTCGGCTATGCCGAGGCTGATTTTGACATAAACAAGGTAGCGGTTGATCTTTCTTCGGCTGCAGGTTCAATTCATGTATGCGAAAATGGTGCAGGTGTTGAATTTTCCGAAGAAACTGCCAAGACGGTGCTTTCCGAGGACGAGATAACTATAAGCGTTGACCTTAATGAAGGTGATGTTTCGGCTACTGCTTGGGGCTGCGATCTTACTTATGATTATGTAAAGATAAACGGTGATTACCGTTCATAATGAAATGGGGGACAATATGGACAGTTACAACGGGCAGCCGATAGAAGAGAGATTTCAGCCGATGCTTTTTTCCGATGAATACATAGTTCGGTGCGGCGAGGGCAGACAAGCAAATTCGGGCGGTGCGCCGCTTCCGTTTGCGATAATCTGGACGGGGTTTTCCGTATTCTGGATGGTGATGGTGGCTGTTTCGGGCGGCGGTGCGTTTGCGCTGTTCGGTTTGCCTTTTTTTGCAATAGGCGTTGGATTATTTATACAGATTTTCAGGGGCGGTAACAAGGAATATTACGCTTTGACAAACTTGCGTGTAATTATACTAAAAGGAAAAGAAACCCGTGCGGAATATTACGACCGTATAAAAGATGCGAGGGTTTATCCGGCTGCGCGCGGTAAGTTTGCTGTGCGGATATCGGCGGATATTGATGTCGGATTTTCGGGTGACAGCTTATTCGGCGATATAGTTGTGGAAAGCAGCGCCGATGCGGAGTATCTTTGCAGGGAGATACTTTCGGAAAAGGAAAGATATATTTCATATAAAAATGAACAGAGGAAGTAAAAAAATGGAAAATACGGAGTTTATATCAAATTTGGTACGGTCAAAGGTGCTTATTGACGCTTTGCCGTACATACAGAAATATAACGGAAAGATAGTTGTTGTTAAATACGGCGGAAACGCTATGACGAACAGCGAGCTTAAAGACGCTGTTATGAGCGACATCGTTCTGCTTTCGCTTATCGGAGTTAAGGTAGTTCTTGTTCACGGCGGCGGTCCCGAGATAAACGATATGCTCAAGAGAGTTGGTATTGAGAGCCGTTTTGTAAACGGTCTTAGATACACCGATGAAGCTACTGTTGATATCGTTAAAATGGTTCTTGCAGGAAAGGTGAACAAGGAGCTTGTTTCGCATCTTACTCTGCACAAGGGCAAGGCGCTCGGAATGTGCGGAATTGACGGGAATATGCTGACCGCTCACAAGATCGAAAGCGAGGACGACCTCGGATTTGTCGGCGAGATAGTTGATGTGAACACAAAGCCTATCCTTGACGCGCTTTCAATGGGTTACATTCCCGTTATTTCCACGGTTGCCTGCGATGAAAAGGGTCAGACCTACAACATCAACGCTGACACGGC
>CAMJES010000279.1 GCA_946404705.1 uncultured Ruminococcus sp.
GCGACCACCGAGATCTACACTCTTTCCCTACCCGACGCTCTTCCGATCTCTCCGCAGCCGCGCTCCCATTTGGAAACGGCTTTGTCGCTGACTCCGAGCTTTTCTGCAAGGGCAATTTGAGTCATATTTTTCTGTAAACGCATTGCCCTGATTATTTCACCTGTTTTTATCTGATCCATAAAATTATCCTCCTTTCAATGACTTAATTCTACCACAGTATTCGGGAAAATGCAATAAACTATGCGTAGAGTTGAATTCGCGGAAAAATTGAAGTTCAAAGCAAAACAGGCGTATTGCTTTTCGCATACGCCTGCATGTTTATACTGTTTTCAGAAGGAATTCCTTATAATATTCTTCGGGGCGGCTTTGCGCGGCTTTCATTGCTTTTTTGGTTTCGTACATTTTAGCGTCTGCGCGCTTATAAATATCCATCATTTTTTTATGTACTGATTTATCGTAGATCTCAAAACCGTAGGCAATGCTTATGCGAAGGCCATTTTCGGGGGCATTGTTATGCTGTTCGACAGCGTTATTGAAATTGGAAAGTCCGTTTTCATATTTTTGGCGGATATCGCTGCCGCTCAGCAGAACGGCAAATTCATCGCCGCCTATTCGGAAGCATTCGCCGTTTTCGGGGGCAAACGCTTTTTCGATAATATCGGCGCTTTGGTAAATAATGCTGTCGCCGTACTGATGTCCGAGATTGTCATTGATAAATTTCAGGTCGTTAAGGTCAAACATAACGATACCGACGCCGCTGACGTTTTCCTTGGTTTTATCGAATTCGGCAAGTCTTTCTTCAAATGCTGTGCGGTTTCCGACTCCCGTAAGTCCGTCTTGATATGCAAGCTTGCTTATAAACTCGGATCTTACGCCGAGCTTAACTGCATTGATAGTGTTTTCAAGGCTGGAGCTGCCGTAGCAGATAACGAAAATAAGCAGTCCTATCCTTACAAACATTGCCGAATCCGTTCCGTTGTTAACGTAATGACGGATAAGGTCGATTATCGTTGCGACTGATATACCGGTAAGTCCTATGCCGCGCAGGATACTATATACTTTTTTGGAATCCTGTTTTTTTAGGATAGAATCCTTGATAACGGTATAGAGAAAGAACGCAGCGCTTATTCCAAGCATTATATGTGTAATCATGAGCGTTTGACGCAGATCTGCGATCCCTGTAAAATGCAGGATCATGCAGGAAAGAAAATTTATTCCCGACATCGTACAAACGGTTGGTTTCAGCCATTTAGGCACGAATCCGAATGCCGAATCAATATATAGCACCGCCGGTATGGGGATAAGCATAAGCGAATAGCAGGAAACGATCTGCATCATGCGGCTGTCACCGTCAAAGAACTGTACAAGGTTCGTTTCGGAAAAGCACCATGTTGCAATGCTTAGCGAGAAAAAGCCGAGATACAAAAGCTCGTGGTTTTTCTTTTTCTGGAAGTTGACGGGAAAATCTGCCGCAATAAGCAGCACTCCTACAAATATGAGCAGAATGCAGGTAACCAAAGCTACGATCTTTTCCTTTATCACCGAAAGAACAAGTCCTGCCGGATCTCCTATCATGATATCATCAATGCTTGCCCTTGCGGTATCATAAGATTTGATGATCTTGATCTCGATAGTTTTGCCGCTGTATTCGGGTTTAAGCTCGATAATGCTCCATCTTGTGCCGAATGAATTTGTATAGAAAATGCTCTCAGGCACCTCGGGGTCATATATCAGTTCATCATCGACATAGACGGAATAGAAAATGTTTTTGCTGCGAAAAAACAGCGAATTGTTGCTTCCAATCTCTTTCGGAAGAGTGTTTATTATCGAAAACTCCTGCCCTGTGGGTATTCCCTCGATTTTATGCAGCTTGGAGATATCGGTTTCATTACCGTCTGCTGTAAGCCAACCGCTGTCAAAGCTGACAGAACCGGAGCTTAGAGACTCGGATAATGCTTCGGTTTTATTTGTGCAGCAAAGGAATATTATTATAAAGAGAAAGAATGATATCATTACTCCGTAAAGCAGGTGAAATTTTGTGTTTTCGCTTTTCATACTTTACCTCTTTTGTCGAATTATAGTGTAATATGTTGCTTTATATTATAACATATATTTTCAATATAGTCAACAAAAGAGGATAAAAATCATAGAATTGAACGAAAAAAATTGTATACTTTTCATAAAAATATGAAAGCGGTTTCAACTATATCATTTCAATATTGGTGCTGTCGGTTTTTTGGGGGGCGGAGCGGATATTCCAAATCATTTATGTTGACACTATTATTTTTTTATGATATACTTTTAGCGTAAAAATGATTCTATTAGGAGAATATTAAATGAATAAAATATTGAAAACATCGGCAGTATTGGTTTCGGCAGCGGCGATAATTTTTTCGCTGAGCGGCTGTGTAAACTTTAAAAAGCTTATGGAAGAGGAACCGGGCAAATATGTTGAGTCGGCGGCTAAAAAAACGGCATCCGCAATTGCAAAACAGAACGATTCGGTCTTCGCTTCGCTTATTGACGAGCCTTTTGGCGCAGGTACTACATACGTTGAGATAAAGAATTTGAACGGCGGTGATATCTCGGTTTTTGCTTCGGGAGATGAAGAAAAGGTTGTCGCAACCTACGGCTGCTCCCGTTACCGCAGACAAAGCGTTCCTTGATATCTCCGAGGAAGAATTCGGTTCCTTGAAAGAAAGCATTTATAATGATATGGACGAATTGATCGGTTCGTTGTCGGGAGAATGATCTCCGTTGAATTCGAGGTGACTATATATGAAGATCAGTAAGCGCAAGGTCATTGCGTATGTAAAGCTTATACTTGAAGTTGCGGCGGTTGTATTGATAGTAGTGTTTATGTTCAAATTTGCGATGAATATGACTACACAAACAGCAAAGGACGTACAGCAAACATCAGTTTCGGATAATGCGTAATGCGTAAATTCGGAATTCGGAATTCGGAATTCGGAATTATTGCATAGCTAACGTTTGTCGTTAAAACCGCGAAGCGGACAAAAAGTTTCGTCCACCTTTTCAAAGGTGGTGGGTGTCCAGAGGGCAAAGCCCTTTGGTCGCGCTCCGCAGAGCGCGAAACTCCCTAAACCTTAGCGTAAGGCA
>CAMJES010000280.1 GCA_946404705.1 uncultured Ruminococcus sp.
ATTCCAGGGGAAGGGCAGAACAGCTTACGATGAGATCGTTGCTGATGTAAATGCAGCATGGAGCTCTACAAGAGATTCTATTCTCGGCTAAACAATACCAATCCTATCCTATCCATTCCATATTCATTTCCTATGATATGCACCGCAATACAACGATGCATATCAAACAACCGCCGATATTGACGCTGTCATATCGGCGGTTGCCAAATTTCTCTTTTCTCCTTAAACTTTTCGTGCAGTCAGATAATGAAAAAACAGCGCAAAGTGAACAATGTCTTTTCATTATCTGTGCAGGAAAAGCTATTCGTCAGATTTTTTTCAGGGGGATAAATAATGAGTAAATCTTCAAACGATCTTAGAAGCAAAGGTGTCAGCAAAGCCTATATCAAAAAAATGCTGACAATTTGCGCATTTTTTCTTATCCCGACCGTGCTGCTTGTAATATTTACATATATCCCTGCCGCAGAGATGTTCAGGTACAGCTTGGAAGAGCGAGATCAATTCGGCGTGAATGTTAAATTTGTCGGTTTGGAAAACTACAAAACAGTTTTCACAACTCCCGAATACTTTGCAGCCTTCAAAAACAGCTTGTATTATCTTGCAGGCTCATTTATACAGCTTGCGCTTGCTCTTTTTCTTGCGACAATTCTTTGTTCCAAGATACGGTTCGGCAATTTTTTCAAAGGCGTTTTATTCTTTCCATATATGATCAATACGGTTGCCGTTGCGCTGATATTCAGACGCTTTTTCCAGCGCGGTGACGGCATAACCAATACGGACGGTGTTCTCAATTCTATCATCACGCTTTTCGGCGGAGAGCCTATAAAGTTCCTTTCAACGGAAGGACTTGTGAATATCTGTCTTGTGTTCGTTTCGATATGGCGATATATAGGCTTTGACCTTGTAATGTTCATAGGTGCAATACAATCGGTATCTCCTGATATTTACGAGGCAGCCGATCTTGACGGTGCAAACCGTTTTCAGGTATTCCGCTACATAATTGCCCCGAGCATAAGACCGATAATTCTCCTCCAGATGATACTTGCGGTTAAGGGCGCGATAAGCGTATATGAAATACCGTTCATTATTACAGGCGGACGTTTTGGTTCAAGCACCTTCGTTATCCAGACAACGGAAACGGCGTTCAAGTTCCAAAAGGTCGGACTTGCTTCGGCAATGGCGGTCGTGCTGTTCTTTATCATCGTTATCGTCACAATAATCCAGAAGCTTGTTTTCAAGGAAGAAAAGTAAGGAGGGAACAATAATGCCGGCTGAAACCAAAAAAAATCTCTATCCCGTGCGTTCAGTTTTCACGTTTTTGAAATATGCAATATTAGTGTTCGCTTGTCTTATAGTTTTCATTCCTCTTGTTGTCGTATTTTTAGGTTCACTCAAAAACAATACAGAGTTCCTTTCGTCAAATGTATTTGCTCTGCCAAGTAAAATAGAGTGGTCAAACTACAAAACGGCATTTATCGACGGCAAGGTGCTTCTGGGTCTGAAAAATACTACAATTATAACCGTTATTTCCTGCGCAGGAACGATCATAACCGGTACAATGACCGCTTACGTTCTGCAGAGGTTTAAAACGACCCTCGGAAAAGTTGTCAAAGCAGCTTTTCTGCTTGCAACTCTTTTCCCGTCTATCTCAATGCAGGTAACAGTTTATCGTATGATGAATCACTTCGGTTTTGTCGGTACAATGGCAGCTCCGATAATTCTGTATGTCGGAACGGATATAATCTCGATATACATTTTCATGCAGTTTCTTGACAATATCTCCTACTCACTTGATGAGAGCGCATTGCTTGACGGTGCAAACTATTTCACCATCTATTTCAGAATTATTCTCCCTCTTCTGAAGCCTGCGATCGCAACAGTTCTTATCATTAAGGTAATAGGTATCTATAATGATTTCTATACTCCTCAGCTGTATATGCCAAGCGAAGAGCTTTCGGTCGTTTCGACCTCGCTTTATCGTTTTATGGGTCCATACGGCGCAAAATGGGAGATAATCTTTGCAGGAATCGTTATCTGTATTATCCCAACGCTTATAATATTCCTTTCATTGCAGAAGTATATCTATGCAGGACTGGTCAACGGTTCGGTAAAGGAATAACCCCCCCATATCCTCTCCATAAAAGGTCATTATCCCTGCTTAACGTGGGGATTTTGATTTTAAAGCAGAATAATCGAAATTCACATAAAAATTATTGAAATTCTGACGCAAATATGTTATAATTTCACAGATATATTTAAAAATCTGTCTTTATCCAAGAAACGGGACAAAGAATTATACATAGAAGGTGATCGTATGGCTCGGGAACGTTTTAATATAGGACTTATTGTCGCAAATATAATAGATTCTTTCAGCAACAGAGTATCGAAAGGTGCTATCGCTGCTGCAGAAAAGCTGGATGCAAATCTGGTCGTTTTTCCGATGAAGTATCTCGATATTGATTATGACAATGCTTCATACGATATGAAATTCGAATATCAGTACAATATACTGATGGACTATGCAGCAAAAGCAAA
The DNA here is from genome assembly GCA_946404705.1 of uncultured Ruminococcus sp. Taxonomy (GTDB): domain Bacteria; phylum Bacillota; class Clostridia; order Oscillospirales; family Ruminococcaceae; genus UMGS363. The sequence continues at coordinate 2,536 of CAMJES010000280.1, forward strand.
GCTGGATTATCTTATTGTTTGTACGGGAACTATCGCTTATATAAGCGATGACAACAGAAAAAAAGAAGTCCTTGACTATCTGAGCGATACACCTATACTGAATGTCGCTTCAAGGATAGACGGCTACGACCATCTTATATTTGACAATGCTTCCGGTATCACGCAGGCTGTTGATTATCTTGTTAAAGAGCAGCACAGAAAGCATATCTGCATGATGATAGGAAAGCTTGTCAATCTCGAATGCAGAGAACGCTTTGAAGCATACAAAGCAGCTCTTGCCGCAAACGGACTTGAATATAATGACAATATGGTCATCGAGAGCGACATTTCCGAGTTCTGCGTTGAAGAAGCGAAACAGCTGCTTGACAGAAATCCCGAATGTGACGCTGTAATGTGCGTCAATGATGATATGGCATCGGTATTCTACGATATACTGCGTGAGCAAGGAAAGCTTGTCGGCAGAGATATTATGCTTGTCGGATTTGACGATGCTCCGTTTTCCGCAAAAATGGATCCTCCGCTTGCGTCAGATCGGAAGAGCACACGTCTGAACTCCAGTCACCGGCTATGA
>CAMJES010000281.1 GCA_946404705.1 uncultured Ruminococcus sp.
GGTGACTGGAGTTCAGACGTGTGCTCTTCCGATCTGCATTAACCTCGGCAATACCATGGAGGCTTACGGCCACGAAAACTATGTAAAATCGGGCGCTGACCCAACAACCTTTGAAACGCTCTGGGGACAGCCCGTTACAACAAAGGAAATGATAGACGATATGAAGGCTATGGGCTTTGATACACTCCGTATCCCCGTGGCATGGACAAACGGCATCAACTTCGAAAGCGGCGACTACACCATTGATGAACGCCTTATGAACCGTGTTGACGAGATTGTGAATTATGCCCTTGATGCCGATATGTACGTCATCGTAAATGACCATTGGGACGGCAGCTGGTGGGGAATGTTCGGTTCGGAGGACGAATCCGTGCGTGAAAAAGCAATGGAGCTTTATAAGTCCATGTGGACGCAGATCTGCGAGCATTTCTCTGATTATTCCTATAAGCTTATCTTTGAATCCGCCAACGAAGAGCTTGGCGACAGACTTAACGACAAGGACATAACCGGAACTCAGGGCGTACTTAGCACAAGCGAGTGCTATGAAAAAGCCAACGAGATAAACAGCGAATTCGTCAAGCTTGTACGTTCAACGGGCGGCAAAAATGCCGACAGATTTCTCCTTATCGCAGGCTATAATACCGATATCGAAAAGACCTGCGACGACAGATATGTAATGCCCGAGGATACCGCAAATGAAAAGCTTCTCGTTTCGGTGCATTATTATACGCCGTGGGACTACTGCGGAACAAAGGCAGTAAATCAATGGGGTTCTCCCGATGATTACAAGGAGCAGAATACGCTCTTTGAGAAGCTTACAAAGTTCACCGAAAAGGGTTACGGCGTTGTCATAGGCGAATATGCGGTTATGGGAACGACCACAAAGCCCGATACCGATAAATTCTATAACAATCTTCTCGATAACTGCGACCTCTATAACTACTGCCCGATGCTTTGGGACTGCAGCGACCTTTACAGAAGATCGGGCAGAAGAACAAGCGATGAAGCTATCGCGCAGATATTCAAGGATAGATGCGCTGCAAACGAAGCGGACAAGGACTATGCCGATGTTCAGTCCGCAGCAAGAGCAAGCATGGATAAAGCACTTGAAACGGCTGACGAAATGTTTATGGAGGGCGTTTCGATACCTGCCTCGGACGATACCGCAGTTGCATGGATAATGTATCAGAGTGCTGATTATTCCGTTGCATACAGCGTAGGCGATAAATATGACCCAACAAATATGTCACTCGGCGTTGCCGCAGAAAACGTTGAGATAACAGGCGAGGGTACATATACCGTGAGCCTTGATTTCACAGGCTGCGGCGGTACAAGGGGAGTTGCGTTCTCCGCCCTCGGTATCTACAACGGCGAAAAGTTCTTCCCGGGATATATTATCACCATTGACGAGATAAAGATAAACGGCGAAGCAAGAGAGCTTTCGGGCAAGGACTACACTTGTTCCGATGACAAAAACTGCACAAGAGTAAACCTCTATAATCAATGGGTAACAAAGCTCCCTGAAGAAGCAAGACGCGCTGACGGAGATCTTACCGACGCTTCCGCAACTATCATTTCGATTGGAGAAAGAGAGAAGATAACAACTCTTGAGGTAACATTCACCTATACTGCTCCGTAAAAATAGTAATATGAAAAAACCGCTGTTCCGTTTTGGAGCAGCGGTTTTGCTTTATGCAAAAATATTGAGTATTGAACGCTGTTGTTGCTGCATCTGACCAAAAACACTCTGCTGCGCTTGGGTGAGAATCTGCTGTCTGGTGTAGTCAGCATATTGAGCCGCCATATCGGCGTCCCTCATACGCGATTCCGAAGCCGTGAGGTTTTCGATGTAGTTCGTGTTGTTGCTCAAAGCGTGGAGAGAGCGGTTCTCGTTTGCTCCCGTCAGCGCCCTTACAAGCGAAAGCTTGCTGTTTGCAACGTCAAGACGGTCTACCGCTTTGAGCGCTCTCTCGGCGGTCGTTATGCCGGTGGTGTTTATGCGCATAAGATGCTCATCGATTCGAGCCTTTTCAAACATAATGTAGTTATCTGTGCGGCGGCCTGCGTGAATTCCGATAGCAGTGTCGCTATCGCGTCCGGTTATACCGTAGATAAGATCGTCGGCAGCGTTTCCGGTGAATTTTCCGAAAACATAATTGCCGTTTTTGGTCGTGTAGAACATAAGATGTCCTTCTCTTTCGCCCACTCTGACAATGCTGCCCATATTTTCGAGATTCTTGTTAAGCACAGCGGCAAGCGAAGCGGTACCGTATGTGCCGTGCGGTATCTTTATGCTGCAGGGAACGCCGTCAAGGTCAAATCCGAGAGTGTCATTATCGGATGAAATGACGATACCATCGGTAAGGTCGGGCTTTCCGAGGAATATTGTCGGCTGGGGAGAACGCGTTGCTTCGTAGAAAATTCTGTATGCGGAATTTCCTCTTACGCCGTCAATTATAGCGGTCACAGTACCGTTTCTTCCGTCATCGGGGAGCTTGCACCATAATACAAGCTTGTCAGAGCTTGAAATACCGGTGTTGTTCTCCGGAACGCCAAGCTCGCTGAGTCCTATCGAAGCATTGAAGAAATCGGCAGGGAATTTCTTTCCCGAATGGTCGGTCATATTTGACATAGTGGAACGTCCTGCGCGCTCTATCGCATTGGCAAGCTCCGAACGGGTGTAATTTCCTGCAGGTATCTCAAATTCGACCTTGTAAGTTTCTCCGCCGTAGTGAAGATCAAAAACAACTTGGTCGTTAAGACCCGTGTAGATCGTAACGTTCTTCTGCGATTCCAGTTCGTCCTCGTTTTCGGGTTCAAGCGTGTTTCTGCCTATGATGTAGGAAACGCTGCTGCCCATTGAGGTGCCTTTGGTTTCGGTGTGAACGGAAACCGAGTTGTAGCTTGCGTTCTGGAATACCTTGTCGAAGAGCCTTCCCTCAAAATTTCTTATTGAGCGAGTGTCGGAAGGGCCTGAACCGACAATGCTTATGTATCCGTTTGAAACGGTGACATCAAGCTGGTCGGGGCCAAGCTTTGCGTCAATTCCCGATTGAAGACCAGCCGCAAGAGTATCGGCTGTG
>CAMJES010000282.1 GCA_946404705.1 uncultured Ruminococcus sp.
CCACCGAGATCTACACTCTTTCCCTACACGACGCTCTTCCGATCTGAACGCCATGTCTCGGCTGCAGTGAATTTCCGGTTAAGAACCTAAGCCTTGTGGATGAATTTGAGTTAGATAAAATATCACCCGAGATATTGAAAATGGGGGACGTAGACCTCGGCTTTATGCTATACGGTATGCGTTTTGCAGACGGCGGAAAGCCTCTTAACGGCGATTGGGTGAATCCAAAGTTTTCCGACAAAGCCGATGCGGTGTTTTATAGGCCCCATATGGTAAACGGCATTATCGATGTTGAAAAATATGCGGAGGGGATAACATGTTCATAAGTGCTCTTTGCGACTATTACGAAGTGCTTGCCAAACAGGGCAAGGTGCTCCCCGCCGGATATTCAAAAGTGGGGATTCACAGCCTTATCGCACTCACAGAGGATGGGAAGATTGAGTCCATAATTGATTGTCAGGAGACAATTACGGAAATCGTCAAGGGTAAGGTCAAGGAGAAAAAGATTTCGAAGGAAGTCGTGCTGCCGAAGCGCACTGAAAAGCCCGGCATCGATGGAAACATCATTGAGCACCGTCCATTGTATATCTTCGGACTTAATTATGATGCCAAAACCGCAACACTGTCAGCAGAAGACAAAACAGATAAGGCAAGAAAATCTCATGCAGCTTTTGCGAATAAAAACCTTGAGTTTTTGGCTGGAATTGATACACCGCTTGTAAACGCCTATCGAAGCTTTATAAAAAGCTGGGAGCCGGAAAATGAAACACAAAATGAAATTCTTTTGGGTGCAGGCAAACTGCTCACGACAGGCAGATTTGCATTCTGCCTTGCAGGACACCCCGAGCTGCTTCTGCATAATGAACCGCAGATAAAGCAAAAGTGGGAGCAGATTTATGCCGCCGAAGCGGAAGGTTTTGATGCACCGAGCGGACAATGCTGCATAACGGGAAATGTTGAGCCGATTGAAAGCATCCATACCAAGATAAAAGGCCTGCCCGGTGGCTCCGCAATGGGAAACACTATGGTCAGTTTCAACAGCCCTGCCGAGGAATCCTACGGCAAAAAGCAATCCAACAATAGCTGTATATCGGGCACGGCGATGAGAAAATACACCGAGGCACTCAATTATCTTTTGGCAGATAAGCGCCACCGCACGCTCATTGATGAAACAACATATGTATATTGGGCAGCATCGGGAGAAGAGAGCTGCGAGGATATATTTAACGCCCTTGCCTTTGGCGATACAATGGACAGCGAGCAGACTGATAATTGGCTAAAAACGGTTTTTGACGGCATCAGAAGCGGCAAGGCCACGCAGGACATAGCGAGCGGCATCGAGAACATTGACAGTGATGTAAGCTTTTATGTTGTGGGTATAAAGCCGAACTCAGCAAGGCTTGCACTGAAATGTATTTACCGTCAAAGTTTCGGTAAGATATTACAAAACACAGTGCAGCATTACTCGGATATGCAAATCGGGAACAGCACAAAACCGGTCACAATCAGAGCAATATGCAGAGAGCTTATCTCGCCGAAAAGCACCAATGACAAGGTATCACCTGCACTTATGGCAAAGCTGTTTGATGCAATAATAAACGGCACACCTTATCCGGAAAGCCTGCTTGCAACTGTTGTGCGCAGGGTTAAAACCGATTCCGACGAAGAGAACAATAAGTACATTCAAATGAACAATATACGAATGGGACTCATAAAGGCCTGCATAAACCGCAGCGCAAGGTTCAACGGAAAAAAGGAGGAGATAAAAATGTCCCTTGATACAGAAAACAAAAATCCGGCATATCTTTGCGGAAGACTGTTCTGCAAGCTGGAAGAAATCCAGACAAAAGCACTCGGCGAAGGCATTAACCGAACTATAAAGGACGCGTATTTTGCCTCTGCATCCACAAGACCTGCGGTTGTGTTCCCGCGACTCATTGCACTGTCTCAGCATCATCTTGCAAAGCTTGAAGACAAGTCAGCGTTTTATCTTAACAGGGATGTAACGGAGATTATGGGGATGCTGGGAAGCGAATTTCCCTCAAACCTTTCCCTTAAGGAGCAGGGCGTATTTATGCTCGGCTACTATCAGCAGAGAAACAAGAGATTTGAAAATAAAGCCGCTGCCACCGCAGCAGAAGAATAAGGAGGAACAAAAATGCCTATTTCCAATCGCTACGACTTTGTAATGCTGTTTGATGTAGAAAACGGCAATCCCAACGGAGACCCCGATGCAGGAAACGCACCGCGCATTGATCCGGAGACAAGCTACGGCTATGTGACGGATGTGTGCCTTAAGCGCAAGGTGAGAAATTATGTTGAGCTTGTGAAGGAAGGCGAGGCAGGATACAATATCCTCGTTAAGCCCGACAAGGCAATGAATACCAAATTTACCGAGGCGTATGAGGAGTGCGGCCTTGAAAAAGGTAAGAAGGGTGCAAATAAGGATGATGTACTTGCTGCAAGAGACTATATGTGCAAAAACTATTTCGATGTCAGAACCTTCGGTGCAGTAATGAGTACCGGAGACGACCAATGCGGCATTGTACGAGGTCCCGTTCAGCTTAACTTTGCCCGCAGCGTATCTCCCGTTATGTATCAGGAAATAACCATCACCCGCCAGGCAAGAACAACAGAGGACAGACGATCCACAGGTGATACCGAGATGGGTAAAAAGAGCATTGTTCCATACGCCCTTTACCGCGGCGAGGGTTATATCTCTGCAGCACTTGCTCAGAAGGTAACCGGTTTCAACGAGGATGACCTTGAGCTTCTGTGGCAGGCAATTGTGAATATGTTTGAAAATGATCACAGCGCCGCAAGAGGCAAGATGAGTATGCGAAAACTCTTCGTGTTCAAGCACGACAGCATTCTCGGCAATGCACCTTCGGGCGTGCTGTTCGATAAGATTTCCGTTACCCCGAAAAATGCTGATGTACCTCCCAGAGCATTTGCCGACTATGATATAAGCGTTGATGCCTCAATGCCCGCAGGCGTAAGATCGGAAGAGCGTCGTGTAGGGAAAGAGTGTAGATCTCGGTGGT
>CAMJES010000283.1 GCA_946404705.1 uncultured Ruminococcus sp.
AAGACCTTAAAGCTGCCCGTGAAAACGGCATGAGCGAGGCTATGCAGGACAGACTTCGCCTTACCGCCGACAGAATAAACGGCATTGCAGACAGCGTGAACGATGTTATAACGCTTGAAGACCCGATAGGCGAAACCATCAGCGGCAGCGTTCGTCCGAACGGAATGAGCATTACAAAAGTGCGTGTTCCGCTCGGCACAATTGCTATTATATTTGAATCAAGACCGAACGTAACGGTGGACGCAGCTGTTCTCTGCCTTAAATCGGGCAACGCTGTTATTTTAAGGGGCGGCAAGGAAGCATTCAACTCCAACAAGTGCCTTTGCGACATTATGCGCTCGGCTCTTAAAGAGGTCGGATTCCCCGAAGACCTTATCCAGCTGGTCGAGGACACTTCGAGAGAGGTTTCCGCAGAGCTTATACGCTGCTCGGACTATATTGACGTTCTTATCCCGAGAGGGGGAGCAGGACTTATCCGTGCCTGCAAGCAGAATGCGACCGTCCCCGTTATCGAAACGGGTACGGGAAACTGTCACGTTTTTGTCGATGAAACGGCTGACCTCGATATGGCTGTAAGCATCGTTAACAACGGCAAAACACGCCGAGTATCGGTATGCAACGCTGTTGAGTCGCTGCTTGTGCATAAGAATATCGCAGAAAAAGTCCTGCCGATGATAAAGACAAAGCTTGACGAAAAGCACGTTGAGATAAGGGGCTGCGAGCGTACAAAGGCTATCCTCGGTGCAGATGTTGTTCCTGCGACCGAAGAGGACTATGCTACCGAATTCCTTGATTATATCATTTCGGTGAAGGTGGTCGATTCGCTTGACAAAGCTATCGAGCATATCGACAGATATACAACTCACCATTCCGAGTGCATCGTGACGAACGACCTTGCGAATGCAGAGCGCTTCAAGAAAGAAATTGATGCTGCTGCTGTTTACGTCAACGTTTCGACAGCGTTCACGGACGGCGGAATGTTCGGACTCGGCGCAGAGATAGGCATCTCAACGCAGAAGCTCCACGCAAGAGGCCCTATGGGACTTCGCGAGCTTACCTCGGTCAAGTTCCTTATCGGCGGAAACGGTCAGATACGTCCGTAAATTCTTTTAAGGTGGTATTATGAACAGTAACGATAACAAAGACAAGGATATTTTCGACTACGACAGCTATGTAAAGTCGAACGGCAAGAAGAAAAAAACGCCGAAAGCGCCCAAAACTCCGAGAGCGCAGAAAAATCCCAAAGCCGCCGCCGATGAAAAGCGCAGGCAGGAGATGAAGCAGCGGCAGGAGAAAAAGCGTGACGAGTCTATCGAGAATATCCGCAGAATGTTCGACGACGCCCTTGACGAACGCTCGGAAGAGCTTGCCGAGCTGACGATGAACGACCCCGAACCCGAGATGCCGATTACGGTCAGCGAGGGCGGAAAGCGCAGGGGATATCTTATCCTTGGCGCGCTGATAATCGTCCTTGCGGTGATAGGCCTTTTCGCAACGATAGGCTTCACCGTGGACAAGTTCAAGGCATTCGCCGACAATACACAGCAGAAGACCGAGTTCGCACGGTTCATCTATCCCGTTGTTATATGCGACCCTGCGCCGTTCGACCAGTCGGTAAAGCTGCGCAGCGATACGGTCATAACCGCGGCGATATGGGATATAATCCTCTATGAGGACAAGAGCAAGTATGAAGCCGACTTCGATATGATAATCGTCCCCGAGCTGGATGTTGAGCAACACGCCGCAAAGCTTTTCGGACAGGGACTTTCGATAAAGCACCAGTCCATACTCGGCGCGGACGTTCAGTTCTACTATAACGAGGATATCAAGTCCTACCGTATTCCTGCGAACCCGAAATATTTCACCTACTCGCCCTATATCGAGGAGATAACAAGAGTTGGGGAAAGCTACACCGTAACGGTAGGCTATGTTTCGCCAACGCCTGCTTGGCTCACGCTCACAAGCGATGAACCGCCGAAGCCCGAAAAATATGTTAACTACGTTGTTTCGAAGCGCGGTGATGAATATACGCTTATAGGAATACAGCAGTCGGACAAGGTTCCGGAAGAAGTTGGAAACTATTGATTAATTCGGAATTCGGAATTAGGAATTCGGAATTATTTGTTTTTGCAAATTTGTTTCGATATGTAGGGGGGCTATATCCGCCCGTTGAAAAGTCGCTTTTCCCCGAAAAAATATGTAGGGGACGGGTTTCCCGTCCCGATGATTAATAATGCGTAAAATAAAACTATTATTAATATAACGAAATAACGAAAGGAAATCAAAATATGAACAGCGAGATAAGAGATGAAGCACTTTGGCAGGACGGAGAAATTAAGATAGATTGGGTAAAGGCAAATATGCCGCTTCTGCGCAGCATTGAAAAGGAATTCTCCGAAACCAAGCCTTTTTCGGGCTTAAAAATCGCGCTTTCGGTGCATCTTGAAGCAAAAACAGCGTATCTTTGTAAAGTCCTTGCCGCAGGCGGCGCAGAAATGTATGTAACAGGCAGCAATCCGCTCTCAACGCAGGATGATGTAGCTGCTGCGCTCGTCCATGACGGTTTGAACGTCTTCGCTTGGTATGGCGCTACCGATGAGGAGTACCACCGACACACTTCAAGAGTTATCGAAGCAGGCCCGAATATCATCATCGATGACGGCGGCGACCTTGTTCACCTTATCCATACCGAATATAAGGATAAAATCAAAGACGTTATCGGCGGCTGCGAGGAAACCACAACGGGCATTATCCGCCTTATCGCAATGGATAAAGCAGGCGAACTGAAATTCCCAATGGTTCTCGTAAACAACGCCGATTGTAAGCACCTTTTCGATAACCGCTATGGCACAGGTCAGTCCGTCTGGGACGGTATCAACCGCACGACAAACCTTATCGTCGCAGGAAAGAACGTCGTTGTCGCAGGCTACGGCTGGTGCGGCAAGGGCGTTGCAATGAGAGCGAAAGGACTTGGCGCAGAGGTGATCGTGACCGAAGTTGACCCGATAAAGGCAATGGAAGCAGTAATGGACGGCTTTAAGG
>CAMJES010000284.1 GCA_946404705.1 uncultured Ruminococcus sp.
GATATCATAGCCGGTGACTGGAGTTCAGACGTGTGCTCTTCCGATCTCCTGCCATCTGCTCTTCGATCTGCTCTCTTGTAACGGTTGCAAGGAACTGCTCAGCATAAGCATTCACATCCTCTTCGCTCGGCTTGGACATAACAAAGCGGAAAACGTCTGCCTTGTCCGTTGTGCTTAATGCTTCGATATAAGCCTTTGCGCTCTCGGCTTTTTCTGCATTTGAGAGCGGAACATAATCATCTGTCTTGAAAGGATTGCCCGAGATGATGTCGGTCTTTTCATCGTTCTGCTGTGCGGAAACTATTTCGCTTGAATTTGTGGTTTCGATAACATAATCGGTCAGAGCCTTTGTGTAACCGATATAGCCTGTGAGCATTGCGGATGTGGAATCCTCGTTCGGACGGATAAAGCCGCATATCTTGAGCGGTGTGCCGATATCCTCGGAGCTGTAAACATATTCAAGTCCCGTATCGGTTTCGGAGAGGTTTACATAGCCGTTTCCGCTCTCGTTTTTCTGATAGAATTCGCAGGGGAGGATAAGCTTGTATTCCTTGTCCATTATCTCGTCAAACGTCCACTCGGTAACGCCGTAGTCATCAATTATCTCGCCCGTCATTGCAGCGCCCATAATTTCTGGAAGCTTGTCCTGCTCCTTGAAGCCGAGAGTGTACATTACAATATCGGGTATTTCGTTGCGTTGTGAGAGGATAACAACGACTTCGTTGTAGTTTTCGGGCCAGCTGCCGTAAACAAGGTCGTACTGGGTCTTTATCATCTCGTTTACATCGGTGCCGTTTTCGGCAGGGAGCATTTCCTGCCAGATCTCAACGTTTCCCATAGGCGACATACTCATCATCGCGCTTGAAGTTGCCGAAGCGTTCATATCAACGCCCATAGTCGTCTGTACAGTTTCGGAGAAATCGGATTTTACGATCTTGCCCGAAGGGTCTTTGGTGAAAATAGGCATCTGTATATCATAGCTGTAAGAAACAGAGCTTGCGTTTTCCGCAATTGTTTCATCGCTGTCAAAGAATTCCTTGATAGCAGCCATATCGTTTTTCTGCTTTGCGGAGGAATTGAGCGAGTTGAAAATCTCATAAACTGCCGTGTTGCCGTGAACAATGTTTTCAAGCTCGGCAGGTTCGCTGTCTTCGTCCTTGTGCGGAGAATTATCCATCATCGCATTCATAAGCGCAGCTGTATCGGCGGTTTCCTCAAATATCTGGATAGGGTAGGAGGAGAGCGTCGCTTCCTGAATTTCGTTTATATAATCATTGATTCCCGTTGAAAGCGAAAGGATAAGCGCAATGCCGATGATACCTATCGAGCCTGCAAAAGCGGTCAGGATAGTTCTGCCCTTTTTGGTGAGCAGGTTGTTAAGCGATAGCGAAACTGCCGTGAGGAACGACATGGAAACGCGCTTTTTGTTTCCCTCTGCGGGAGCATCAGCTTTTTCGGGTTCAAACGGATCGCTGTCATCGGTGAGCATACCGTCCTTTATGCGGACAATTCTGGTTGAATACTTCTCGGCAAGCTCGGGGTTGTGCGTTACCATTATAACAAGCTTGTCCTTTGCGATCTCTTTCAGCAGCTCCATTACCTGAATTGAGGTTTCGCTGTCGAGCGCGCCGGTAGGCTCGTCTGCAAGAAGGATATCGGGGTTGTTGATAAGCGCACGGGCAATCGCCACACGCTGCATCTGACCGCCCGACATCTGATTAGGCTTTTTGTGTATCTGACTGCCAAGACCGACCTTTTTAAGCGCTTCAATAGCTCTTCTGCGGCGTTCTGACTTGGAAACGCCCGATATCGTCAGCGCAAGCTCAACGTTTGCAAGAACGGTTTGGTGCGGAATAAGGTTGTAGCTCTGGAAAATGAAGCCTATCGTGTGGTTGCGGTAAGCGTCCCAGTCTCTGTCCTTGTAATCCTTGGTGGAAATGCCGTTGATAATAAGATCGCCCGAGGTGTAGTGGTCAAGTCCGCCGATGATGTTTAACAGCGTTGTCTTTCCGCAGCCCGAGTGACCGAGTATCGAAACGAACTCGTTCTCACGGAATGAAATACTAACGCCGCCGAGCGCTTTTACAGCATTTTCACCATTGCCGTATTGTTTTACAATGTTCTTTAGCTGGAGCATTTTCTTAAACTTCCTTTCCCTTATTTAAAAAACCTTAAAATGATTTCCTTGAGTTTTTCCGATGATATTTCATTTGAAACATCAACTCCGAGAATGAATAAAAGAGTACGGTTGAGCAGCAGTCCCTTCAAAAAAAGAGCTGCTGATTCTATGTCAATATCGCGTATTTCTCCTTTTTCCAAACGCTTTCGGAGGAACTTTTCAAAAAAGCAGTCAACACCGTCCATAAACCTGCACATTTCCTCTGCGTGAAGGAATTCACGGACTTCTTTTTCGAGAATGATAATTCGGATAATGTCTATGTGCCTTCTGACAAATTCCAGTATTCTTGTCAGAATTATATCCAGAGCGTCCTGAACGAGCAGCGAGTCGAGCATTTTAAAAGCTTCGTCATTCGGTACCTCACGGCGGAAAGCTTCCAATTCTTCCTTCATTACCTCGGCAAAAAGCTCACGCTTTCCATTCGGAAAATAGTGATACAAAAGGCTTTCGGAAACATCAATGCTTTTGCTTATTTTTCTTACCGTTGTACCCTTGTAGCCGTTTTCGGAAAATGACTTTCTTGCTGTATCAATGAGATTTTTTCGTGTTTCGGCGGCTTTTTCGCTTCTTGAAGCCGGCATAAAGCTCCTCCTTTCCGCAAAAAAATTGACTTAACAACTGTTCAATGAACATATTATAGCACCACGGTAAATCCGTGTCAATGGGAGTGGAAAATTTCAGCTTTTTATCACATTATTAACATATAATAACGTATATAGTTGTATATTTTAAGGAAAAACGAAACCGCCTTGAAATAATCAAGGCGGTAAAGCTTTATCTTGTATGGAACTCGTATGACTCGGAGAGAAATCCCTTTATATCGGTCGTGCCTATCGTATCGACTGCTGCTATCTTTATCCAGT
>CAMJES010000285.1 GCA_946404705.1 uncultured Ruminococcus sp.
AAACGAAATTGTATGCTCTTTAATATCTGGCCGTTTTCCAACGGTTCGGGATATATCTCGATTTTCTTTATAAAGCTGTGAAGAAACTCTTTCTTCTCAAATTCGGTAAATTCATTATATATTATATCAAATAATTCCAAAAATTCAAATATTCGTTTCCGAGAGATTTTTTGTTCCTTTATAGCCTTGATTTGTGTTTGTATAGTTTCAAGATTTTCATTTGCCTCTGCAATCTCATCATATAATGAATTTATACGGTTTTGCATATCGGTATATTTTTGCTCATAATGCCTGTCGGAACAGTCGAGCCTGTCAATTTGAGAACCAAGTCGTTCCTTTGCGGCAGTAAGCTGTCTTATCTGTGTCATTAAATATGCTTCTTCTTTTTCATACTTAGATAAATCTACACTTGCATCTAATTTTTCTTTTATTGCAGAATCAAACTTTGAATTTTTAACGATATTTCTTATTACTTCCACAACCGCTTCATTTATCTTTTCCTGATGAATTTGCTTTTTGAAAGTACATTTGTGACCGTCATATTCCAATCTGTGTTTGCAGGCGTAATACCAATAATCTCTGTAAAAACTTCCGTCTTTTTTGCGTTTGCGGTTGACACTGCCATACAACCCGGCACCGCATATCGGACATTTAATTATACCGGTCAATAAATGCTGATGTTCTGTACTGTATATTTTTTCATTCTTTATACCTGTCTTTTTTCTCTTATCTTGAGCTAAAAGCCAATCCTCTTCGCTGATAATCGCATCATGAATACCGTCATAAATAGGATATTCTTCTTGCTTTACCACGTGATATTCATTACGGCTACCCTGTATTTTTTCTGTTTTTCTTCGCCCGAAAGCAATTTTTCCGCAATAAATAGGGTTGTCCAACACGAGCTTTACAAAATGTGCCGTAAATGCATCCAAAGTTCCGTTTTGGCGTTTCTTTTTGATATAGCCTTGGCGATTCAGATATTTTGCAACAGTGCCGGCACCCATTGTGGTATGAATGAATTTATCGTAGATAATGCGAATAATTTCTGCCTCATCTTCGGCTATTTTTAACTCGCCGTCAACAAGTTCATAACCGTATGGGGCAAATCCTCCGTTCCATTTGCCTTCACGGGCTTTCTGCTTTCTGCCTTCCATTGTTTGTACAAGAATATTTTCTCGTTCAATTTCCGCCACAGCCGACAGCACTGAAATCATAAGTTTGCCGCTGTCCTTTGAACTGTCAATACCGTCCTCAACACAGATAAGGTTAACCCCGTAATCCTGCATCAGTTGTAAAGAATTAAGAACATCGGCTGCATTCCTGCCAAATCGGGACAACTTGAACACCAGTACATATTGTACATTATCTTTTCCTTCGGATATGTCGTTAAGCATAGTTTGGAATTCAGGCCTGCCTTCAATATTTTTACCGGACTTACCTTCATCGGAATATTCTCCGGCAATCATAAAGTCCTGAAATTCGGCATACCTTCTTAACTTTTCTTTCTGTGCATCAAGGCTGAACCCGTCGACCTGCATAGAGGTTGATACACGGGTGTATATATAGCAATTTTTCCTTTTCATACGATAACTCCTTTCTGATTTGCTTACATTATATTGCCGTCTAAATAAATACTCCAATGTACGGCAGAAGGGGGGCTAAGCCCCTTTCTGCGAACTGTTACGATTCTTGCATTGGCGGTTTGGAAATTGTCTCAAAATATCTTCCGTTGTTACCAAGCGATATTTATCTCCATATTTTAAGTACATCTTTGCCATTAAGTCTAAAAACCTATCGTATTCGGCTTGCCCGGTTTTATCGCTTTTTAGTGTCATCATCTTGCTTCACCTCTGTTTCTTTCTCTCTGCCTCTGCCATTTTTCAAGCAGTGTTATGATTGTTTTTTGCATATCCAGGCTTGTATAACTTTTGGGGAAATATTTGCGTATATCTTCGGTTTTGAATTTGACCTGTTCTTTCTGATTTGGCTTTTCTTCACTTAACACGGCAAATATCGTGTCTATGGACAGTCTGCCTTGCTCGTTGAACTTTCGCAGTCGCTGTGCCTGTGAAAGTGAAGGCGTGGCGTCTGTGTATTCTATTTCTTCGGCTAATATTTTCTGCTCATTTTCGGGCAGATACGAAAGCTCAACAGCCGGAGTAAAGGCTATCCTTTCTTCGTCAACGAGTTTCAACAGTTCGGGTATTAAGTGCGTTAAGCGGATATATCTTTGGACTTGTCTGCCGCTTTCCGTATCTGAAATTAAATTTGCACTTTCACACTTTCCGACAACTTGTCGGGAAGTAGTTTTCCCCTGATGCTTCATCGCCTCCAATTTCATCTTGTAGGCAAAGGCTTTTTCGCTTGGCAGTAAATGTTCTCTCTGTAAATTTGAATCCACCATTACTATTACGGCTTCGTCCTTTGTCATATCTCTGACTATTGCCGGAACGGTTTGTATTCCCAATTCTTTACAAACTTCAACTCTCCTGTGACCGCTGATGATTTCATAAGTACCGGCGGAAAAAGAACGAACGATTATCGGCTCAAGCAAACCGTTTTCTTTTACGCTCTCTGCCAGTTCTTCTTTTTCAATACCCTCTCTTTTCTTAAACGGATGATTTTCAAAGGGGATAAGTAAATCTATGTTGATGTTCTTTATGGTTTCCTGCATTTCAAATCCTCCTTGTCCAATATTTCAATTTTTTTAAGAGCGATGCCTTTGCCGTTTTTCTCATAAATCAATCTCAAATTCGTACCGTTATCTATTTCGTAAAAACCGAGATAACTCTGCCACCAGAACACAGGCGTGATAATCTTTCTCCCATCACTTAACTGAAAGAAAAGACGCATCATATTTTTACTTGCTTCTGCTCTCATTATCAGTTTTGCGAAGTATTCGCCCTCTTTGTCTATGAAACGATAATCGGAAGTGATTATGTGTTCCTCTCTCATTTCGTCTCTTGTATATACTTTATTTGCTATCATATTTAAGTCCTTTCTTTTACGGCAGGTAAGAACTA
>CAMJES010000286.1 GCA_946404705.1 uncultured Ruminococcus sp.
ATATCATAGCCGGTGACTGGAGTTCAGACGTGTGCTCTTCCGATCTAACGAGGAAGATCTGGAACGGATCGCAGAGTTTCACGCAAGCATAATTCCGCAGGCGAACTTACGGCGTTCAAGATCTGTGCTGTTGTTGATAACAAATACAACGAAAATGAACTCGAAAGCGAGATCCTTATCAAAACCGACTGTCCCGTACCCTGCGATGTGATAATATACTGCGTTGCCGAGTGGAATGAATGCCTTGACGATGATTGCACTTTTGCATCTCGTATTGATAATGAGGGAGTAATACTTTATGAGCAGAAGCAACAGTCATAAAACCGACAGCAAGCGTTATTACGACTGGCTCTATCACGCTTATCAGGATCTGCTTTCGGCGAAAATTCTTATTGATGACAAGCGGCTTTACGAGCAGGTGGTCTTTCATTGCCAGCAGGCGATGGAAAAGTCCCTTAAGGCGTTCCTACTTTACAAGGCACACCGTCTTCTTGACGGTCACAACCTCACTTGGCTTTGCAAACAGGCTGCTATGCTTGACGACGAATTTACTTCGTGGATCGAAAAAAGCACTCAGCTCAACCGTTTCTACATTGAAACGCGCTACCCTGCCGACATTCCTGCGAACATTACAAGAGATTTTGCGCAGACTGTACTCAACGACACGGAACAGCTTGTGGATGTTGTATGCGAACGCATAAAATTTGATTACAACAGCTATCACAAACGGACGAAATAAAATGTAAAGGCGCTTCGCGTAATGCGAAGCGCTTGTTTTGGTTTATGCAATTACTTTGTGTTTGAAAGCTTCCAGCGGAATGCCGAAATTCGCTGAGCCTTGGTATTGTCGTAGGAGATATTGCTGCAAGCAAGGCTTATATCGTTGTAGCGGTAGTCGTTCTTTCCGCCGCCGAAGCTGAACAGACCCTTTATTCCCTCAGAACCGAGGTTACGCTGAACAACTGCGCCGACAGCGTGGCTTTCACGGAGCGTTTCAAGAATATCCTTTGCGGCGATAGGCTTTGTATCGCAGACGTTATAAACGCCCATATAGTTTACTCCGGGGGCAATATTGAGAATGCCCACGATGAAGTCAACAAGGTTATAAACGCAGCAGAAGGAATATCCGTAGTCACCGTAGCCATAGACGAAAGCGCAGCCTTCCTTCGGGTCGTAAACCTTTGCTTTGAGGTTATCAATGAATTTTTTTGTATAGACGGGCGAAACACGGGCAATTACACCTTTGCAGGAGGGGCTTTTTGTAACGATCTTAGCCATTGCCTTTTCGCTGTCATATTTCATCTTTCCGTAAACGGTGGTCGGCTTCTCGTCCGAGGTTTCACGGATAGGCTCACGGGTCTTCTGGGGAGCGTAGACCTGGTATGTACTTAAAAGAATGATATCGCCGACACCTGCGTCAACCGCTGCTTTATAGAGGTATTTGTCAACTGCTGCGCTTTTCTTTTCCTCTGCGGAGGAAAGAACGGGCGGAAAATCGTTATCGCAGGAGCAGGCAAGGTGGACAAGAGCGTCAACGCTGCTGCCGTTTAATGTATTTGTAATGTTATCTTTATCATCGATCGAAGCCTGAACAAAGCTATAATTCGGTGAATTTACAAAATCATTCGGCTTGCTGTCTGTGCCGATAACCTTGAAACCTTTTTCGAGGAGGGTTTCGGTAAGAGCAAGGCCAATCATTCCCGATGCACCTGTCACCATTACTGTTTTCATAAGAAGTTACCTCCACTTTCTTTTTGATCTATATTTATATACAATAATTATACCACAATTGCAGATAATTGCAAGAGGAAATCAATGAATTTTTTCACAACGGTGCTAATTTTCCAATATTTGTGATAATTCCACTATTCGGACAAGGCTTTTTTGTGAAAAGACAGCAATTTTCGGGAGCAAAAAAATGCGTTCAGCTTAAAATTTTGAACGCATTTTTTGTATATATTAACTGTATTGCAAAAAATATAGGCTTTGCATTTGGCAAAAACAACCAAGAAGTTTGCTCATCATATCCTGTTCTTGAAAAGCTTTGTAAGCAGTATCGCAGCAGCAAGAACAGCTGCGGAAATGCACAGCATAAGCACATTGTCAGAGCCAAAGCCTGCCGAAACTTGGTCGGGCGCAGGTACTTCGGGTCGATTTGAGAGGTTTCCGCCGTCAGCGTTTTCGGCGCCGTTTTGCTGTGCCTGTAAAGCTGCATTATTGTCCGTATCAGAGGGTAAATCTCCGTTCGGCATTTCGGGAGGTGCTGCGTTCTGCCCGAAAGGGTTGTTTTCATCGGACAGAGGAGGAGTTTGGCTGTCGGAGGTGCTTGCGTCAGGCATTTCGGGAGGTTCGTTATTCTGCATATCAAAGCCATTTTCGTTAAATCTTCCAAACATTTTTCCGCCGTTCGCACCACCGCCGCCTGCGAAACCGGTATCGTTTATACTTACCGAAGAACCGTCAATAAGCGCCGAGCTGTCCGAGGACTGACCTTCCGAGGTGGACGGAATGCTGCCATCAAGCTGTCCCCTTACGCTTTTCGCGCGCAGCAGGCAGAGCTGTTTGAGGGCAGTTACACCCTTGTTGAATTCATCGTATGTGCAGAATTTTGTCGGGTCTTTTTCGACATAAGGAGCGATAAGCGCCGAAACACGGTCGATCTCCTCGGCAAAATATCCGCTTTCAAAATAATCTGCGATAAACTCCGAGAATATCTCGTGATAAAGAACGGTGTATTCTTCATCTGCAAATATCCACGCAAGCATCGGGCGTGAATCGGTATCTCCACCCGAAACGGGAGTGTCGATTGGGAAATTTATTATATCCGTGCTGCTTCCGCCGCCCATGAACGAGCCGAAAGCAAGGTTGTAATCCCACGGTATCATCGAGAGAATACCGTCGTTCTCGTAAAGATAATAGTTATGGATCATCGAACCTGTGTAGCTGTCGAAATTGCAGACGAAATTATGCACGGCAAAATATCTTATCACAGCGTCCGTATC
>CAMJES010000287.1 GCA_946404705.1 uncultured Ruminococcus sp.
ACCACCGAGATCTACACTCTTTCCCTACACGACGCTCTTCCGATCTCATATATCTCGCCGCCGTCTGTGTTTGCAAAGGCGATGACTTCTTTTGCAATATCATCAACAAATTCACGTTTATATTCAATACGCTCATTTTCGTTGTTCATCAGGCTATCCTCCGTTTCTGCTTTGATTTTATTATAGTTCTATTATATTCACTTTATTCACTCTTGTCAAGTGAAAAAAAGTGAAAATTCACACATATAGAGTGAAAAATTCGATTTTTCAGTAAAAAAATTCTGGTAAAAAGAAAGTTACGTCCTATACGCTTCCATTTGAGCGTATAGGACGATTTTCATTTCGCAGGGCGTATCTTTTCCATGCTTGAACGCAGATGATCGGCAAGGACATGTCCATATTTGTTAAGCGTTGTGCTTGCTTGCGCATGGCCAAGTATCTTGGACAGTACAAGAATGTCCATACCGTTTTCAACAGCTCGGGTTTAACGTACTTCTTCAATATAATCATAAAAATCATTTTTATAGTTTGAGCTTTTTTATGTGGCTTGCAAATATTTGTTTAATAGAAATATTTGTGTATTTGTATGGTTTTCTCTAACGAAAAGAGTGCTTTTTAGTCTAAAACAAGGTGGCTTTGGACTAAAAAGCAGTACTTTTGTACTTGTTTCACACAAATTGAATATCTCCCGTACAAAACGTGTATATTAAAATAAGTCCAAACATTTGACTTTTAGTCTAAAAAGTGGTATTATTAGATTAAAAATAAACTGTTAGACTTCAGAAAGGAGAAAACATGCACCAGTTTGATTATAAAAAGCTTTCGGAAAAGAAATGGGATAACGATATTCTTCTGATGTGTTCCAGAGTCCATGAGTGTAAGGGCAGACAGGATTTGTTCATAAGGCAGAAGCCTGCGCAGCTTGACCGCTTGGTGGAAATCGCACGAATCCAGAGTACAGAGGCATCAAACCGAATCGAAGGCATCGTTACCACCGATACAAGAATAAAACAACTTGTAGCAGAAAAAACCTCTCCACGAAACAGAGATGAACGTGAGATCGTTGGATACAGAAATGTGCTTAACACCATTCACGAAAGTCATGAATACATCAACCTCTCTCCCAACCACATCCTCCAGCTTCATCGAGATCTGCTCAAACCTGCTCAAATAGGTCACGCAGGTAACTTCAAGAATGTTCAGAACTATATCAAGGAAACCAAGACTGACGGAACAGAGTTTATCCGTTTTACTCCACTTGCACCGCATGAAACACCCGAAGCAGTTGAAATGGCTTGCAGAAGTTTCTGCGAAACACTTGCCCTGGAGATCATCGATCCGTTGATACTTATTCCGGCATTTATTACAGACTTTCTCTGTATTCATCCGTTCAACGACGGAAACGGCAGAATGAGCAGACTTCTGACCTTGCTTCTGCTGTATAAAAGCGGCTATGAAGTTGGCAGGTATGTCAGCTTTGAAAAAAAGATCGAAAACACAAAGGATGTCTATTATAACGTTCTCCAGGATATAGACATAGGTTGGCACGAAGAACAGAATGATCCTACACCTTTCATTAGATACACACTTGAGTTATTGCTCGCTTGTTATACAGAGTTCGAAGACCGTGTGGGAATGATGGATACATCGGGAGTTAAAAGTTCTGCGTATGATGTGGTAAAAGCCTATGTAGATGGGAAGATAGGTAAATTCACAAGCAGCGATGTTCTTACAAATTGTCCGAGTATAAGCAGAGCATCAGTATTCAATGCCTTAAAGAAACTCGTGAAAGAAGGCTATATTGATAAATATGGCGAACGAAAACAGGCTTTTTATGTAAAAAATGAGAACTAATCTCAAAAAATATAAGGCTGTTGCGGCAATGCTGCAGCAGCCCTTACTATATAAATCATGATTTCGCTATCCTCCTATAAAACGCACTCTTGCTCAACCCCATCTGATGCATAAACTCCACAGCGGTTATCTCATCCGCAACCCACTTTGTATATAAATCCTCCCAAAGCTGCTCATCAACAGCTTTAGCTTTTCTACCCTTGTACTTGCCCTGCGACTTTGCAATCGCAATGCCCTCACGCTGTCTGTCGAGTATGTACCCACGTTCAAGTTCAGCAACCGCAGCAAATACAGTAAGCATAAACTTTCCTGCAGGAGTGGTTGTATCAATGCTCTCCTTCCTGCTGACAAACTCCACTCCCTTTTCGGTGAGCAGGTCGATAAGCTCAAGCAGATCTTTTGTGTTTCTCGCAAATCGTGAAATAGATTCAACTATAACCGTATCACCCATGCGCACAAATCCAATCATTTCTTTAAGCTGCGGGCGCTCCTTGCTTTTGCCTGAGATCTTGTCAATATATATCCTGTCAACTCCAAGCTGTTCCATTAAAACTTCTTGTCTTGCTGTGTTCTGTTCCTCTGTCGATACTCTTATGTAGCCTACTTTCATTAAAAGCACCTCCTTTGTAACTATTGAAAATTCCTATGAAATAATGTATACTGTAAATATAAAGGGGATCGGATTTATGATAAACGATGAAGCTTCAATCTTGCAGTCAAAATTAGATCTTGCTGAAAAGCGTATGCTTTCGGTTGAGCCAAATGTACCATTAACCGAAGTGCGTTTAAGATTACAAGCTAAATATTACGGTCAAGACCGTCCCAATAGCCTATACCCTAACGGCACTTTCAAAACGCCCTAAAAACCGTCCCATTAAAGTTGGTTTTGCCCTTTTGGAACGTTCCGAAATAGAACATAACTCTATCGGAACACTCCCTGCCATTGCTCGGCATAAAAAATATTCCGCTAACCGTTTCAAGCCTAAAAGCTGAATAGGTTAGCGGATTTTCATTACATTTTCTTTAGCACATCATCTCACAAAGCTTTATCTCCGAAATACACTTCTGCATCTCCAACGGATCATACAGCATTTCTTCAATTTCAAGCTCATCATACCCATATTCAAGCAGCATTACAACAT
>CAMJES010000288.1 GCA_946404705.1 uncultured Ruminococcus sp.
GAATTGGATTATTATATCCGAGGATTTAGTCTTACGGTTGATTTGGAATTAGTATTATGCATTAACTTCTTTTTCATTACACTCCGAAGCCAAGTAAATAAGCATATACAATTATTATACAATTTTAGCTTCGTTTATTCAATACCATTTTTATACAAATAATTCTGTATAAAAGCTTCTTTTTTATTTAATAGCTAAAAAAATCTGTATAAACAAAACTTTATACAGAAAAACGCAGTCCGATCGCTCAGACTGCGTAAAAAAGGTCAACTGTTTTTAATGATATAATTAAGCTTGTCGATAACGATATTCATTATCTTCAATCGGGCATACATTTTATTGTTCGCCTCAATGATATTCCAAGGAGCGGTTTGGGTCGAAGTCTTTTGTATCATCTCGTCCACCGCTTTTTCGTATTCATCCCATTTTTCCCTGTTTCGCCAGTCTTCATCGGTGATCTTCCATTGCTTTGACGGCGTGTTCTGACGTTCGGTAAATCTTCGGAGCTGTTCGTCCTTATCGATCTGAAGCCAGAATTTCATTATAACGATACCGCTGTCGGCAAGTTCCTGCTCGAATTCGTTTATTTCGCGGAAAGCCATGCGGCAGCGCTCTTCGGGGGTGAACTTTTCAATGCGTTCAACCATAACGCGACCGTACCACGAACGGTCAAATATCGTGATATGACCTGTCTTGGGAAGATTGTTCCAAAACCGCCACAAATAATGGTGGTTAAGCTCCCTTTGGTCGGGTGCAGCGACAGGAATAGCCTCATATCCTCTCGGGTCAAGAGCTGTACCGATACGTTTTATTGCGCCGCCCTTTCCGGCAGCGTCCCAGCCCTCAAAGACCATAACGACAGGTATCTTCTTTTTATAAAGCTTTCCGTGAAGCTTGGCAAGCTCCTTCTGAGCCTTTTTCAGCTCCTCAAAATACTTGGACGGCTGAACTGTTTTGCCCTCAAGGCGCACATCTGCGAGTCTTGGCGCAGGCTCATAGCATACATTCTCGGGAAGGTCGGGAACATTGTATGTTTTCTGCGTATTGACTGCATTCGTAATCTGGCTCACAAGGATATTGAACACCTGAAAACGTGTGAACTGGCGGTCGGTGGTATCAATTATCTTCCATTGACAGCAGGGGGTATTTGTCTTTGTAAGCATATCATCGAACTGCTTATAATAGGTATCATAGTTCTTATTGCGCTTCTTGTCCAGTTCGGTAACACGCCACTTTGTCGAGCTGTCCTCTTTAAGCTTTAGGAAACGCTTTTTCTGCTCCTGACGCGAAATATGCAGGAAAAGCTTTATAATAAGATAACCGTCATCGGTAAGCTGACGTTCAAATGTGTTGACTTCGCGTATCCTGCGTTCATATTCCTCGTCCGAAACACCGTCCTCAAGCTTTGCGATAGCAAGCTCCTGATACCAGCTTCTGTCCATTATCGACATTGTTCCGTACAGCGGAATATTCGCCCAAAAGCGCTTCATCAGCGGATAGCGCTTTTCATATTCGTTTGCAGGCATCGTTGAATACACCTTAAAGAAACGCGGGTCGAGCATCTTGATGATATCGGAGATAAGCTGTCCTTTACCGGAAGCGCCCCAGCCTTCAAGCAGGATTATAACAGGCAGCTTTTTCTCTTTGATCTTCTGCTGAAGCTCGCAGAGATTGTCTTCAAGCTGTTTGGACATATCCTTATAGTTTACGGATTTATTCTTATTTACAAGCGCATTTTCAAGCATTGGATACTCCGTTTCTTACTTCTGAAGTTTCTTTACCTCGTTTATACGTTCCTTTATCTCGTCTATCTTATCATATCCGTAGCCCGACGCAAGAACGAGCTGTTCGTCCGACTTATCATATTCATAAGCCATTGCATAAGCTATCGCAAGATAGGCATGAGCCGCAGGATGTTCGGGATATATCTCCGAGGCTTTTTCAAGATAATCTATTGCAGTATAAGGTTTGTTCTTTGAAATATAAAGCGATGCCAGACTTATATATAGTCCGACCGAATCGGCGTTTTCGGGGTCGTATTCAAGAGCCTTTTCATAAGCCTTGAGAGCTTCGTCCGTTTGACCGAGCTTGCTGTAACAAACGCCTACCGTGACTCTGCTTTTAAACAGAGTCGGCTTGATCTGCAGAGCCTTTTGATGAGCATTCAGCGACTTTTCATATTCACCGAGCTTAAAGTAAGTTTCGCCGAGATAAAAATAGTAATTCTCCTGCTTCATTGCTTTAAACGTCTTCTGACCGGCCTTCTGCAGCTTTTCAAGCGCCGCTTCATAGTTTCCGTTGTCGTATTCTTCGATGGCGCTGTAAACAAGATTGTCGCCTGCCGAATACTGACCGCAGGACGTCAGCATAAAAGCTGCGATGCATACTGCAGCGGCGGATAATATGATACGTCCTAATTTTGAATCACTCATAAATATAGTATAACGCACTCCTTATCTGCTTATGCTGTTAATGTTGTCAAGAAGGTTTTTCTTTGCGTCAAGGCTCTTGATACCGTCAGCAAAGAGGCAGTCCATTCTGTAACGGATATAGTCATCATAAAGCTTTGAACCGAAAATGCAGTCATCAAAAAGGTTTTTATAGGACTTGCTGTCCATATTGCCCGAAATGATATAAAGCAGTTTTTCAAGGACAAGCATCTTCTTCTCGGCATCGCTGCCGCCTGAGCGCTTGATAACGGCAATATCTTCAACGAGTTTGAGCTTATCGGAGCGGACTGTGTAAGTATCCTTCTCAATTCCGCCGAGGAAGCAGATAATATTGGTTCTGAGTGCAGAATCGGTGAACGGGAATTCATCGAGCGGCAGGCTCCCAGCCTTGACGGGAACAAAGATATTTTCATCGGTATACGGGAATACAAGCTCCTTATAAATATCGCAGAACCAATATTTTCCGTCCTGCTTTGCAACAGATCGGAAGAGCGTCGTGTAGGGAAAGAGTGTAGATCTCGGTGG
>CAMJES010000289.1 GCA_946404705.1 uncultured Ruminococcus sp.
GATCTACACTCTTTCCCTACACGACGCTCTTCCGATCTTATAAATATTCGGGAGTATGTTCGCTTCAAAATCTGCGAGAGCTGTTTCCCAGTAATCATCGGTCGATTCAACCGAGAAATAGAAAGCGTCCTTGTCGGAATAGAAGAAATACAGTCTGCCCGAATACCATGCAACGGGAGTTTTGATATCATTTCCGTTCTCATCCTTATATGTTTCGCCGTTTTCATCAACTTCAAAGACGTTCTGCGTGATAGTGTAATCGCAGCTTTCCGCCTTAAAGCCTGCAACCTCGGTTTCCTTTGACTCACCAAACTCGGTATCGCATTTGTACAAAATATTGTTGAAGTTCATGCCGAAACGAACGCGTCCCGCAAAATCTTCGAGCGAACCGTAATCCTCTAAATAGTTTGCGGCATATACGACCATCTGCGCCCGTCCTTCGTCAATGATATAACGGAAATGCTGATTGCCGTCCTCCTGTGATTTCTGCACCATAACATAGTTTTCGGGCAGATCCTTTACCTTGAATTTATTGATAGCATAGATATCGCCTTCGGCAACCGGACGCTGCGATGCAAAAGTAACCTCTTCTTCACTTTCTGACGCACTTTCCGTAACGCTGCTTTCCGAAGAGCTGTCCTCCTTATTTTTTGAGCAGCCGCCAAACAAAGCTGCAGCCATACACAATGCAGCAAGCGCTGCGGTAATTCTGATAGATCTGTTAGTCTTCATAATTTCTCCTTTGTTGTTCTTATGTATAGATTTATGAACAAGCCGGTATAAATACCGTTCTTTTGTCAAAGCGAACTTCCATAGGCGAAAAACGCTGTATTCCTGCGTCAAAGTTCTGCATTGAAGATATTTTGCATTCGTCCTCCGGAACTTTCGGAAAACTTATCTGATATGTATTTTCATCCATATTTTCTACGACCGCGCCAAACCTTTTGCAGAACAGATCGGAAACATACTCAAAGAAAAATCCTCTTGAAAAGCTCTTTTCACCGACCGCATCACAGTCCGAAAGCGTTTTCGAGGTAAAATCTGCGGATATTCGCACCTTTACGCCCTCATCATCTTCTTTAACGGAAAATTCAACGCTTCCCGGCTTGTATTCGCCCGAGCAAAGCCTTTCCGCAATATCGGAAACAAGAACGCAAAAGGACGATTTATTAAGCTTTGCCATTGCATTTTCGCAGATATCGGTCTTAACTTGAATGTCCTTACGATAATCGGCGAACTGCTTTGCAAGACCTGCCGCTTCGTCGCTTACACATACAACGCTCTCCGCGCAGTTGTCGTCCATAAGATATATCATCTGTTCGGGGTCGAGTATAAATGATATGATATCCCTCAAACTGCTGTTTATGCTGCTGAATGTCTGCTCGATATCCTCATACTTTTCCGCATATTCGGCAAGCCTTTTTTCAAGGTTTTCCGATACGATAGAAATGCTGTGAACGCAGGTGCGCAGCCGTGAAAAAAAGCAGATAAGATATCTGTTTACGCCGGGGCTGCGCATAACAGCTTCGATCGGGCTTTTATCAAAGATCTCGATAACGGAAACTCCGTCATAATTTATTACATTAACGCTGACGAGTTTATCATCTATTATTTCATATCCGCTAAGGCTTTTTTTCAGAACCTTTTCGACAAAATCGTTTTTCTGTGCCGTGCTGCCGAAAAAGCTTTCGAAAGCGCTGTTTTCAAAGCGGCAGCCGTCGGAAACTATTGCCGCAGGCAGTCCCGAGCGGTCATAAAATTCGCGCAGGGTCAGAAGTACAGAACTATCCATATCCAAGAAGCCCTCCATATTTGATCAACATTTCTATTATACCACATTTTTATTGTTTCTGCGACTTTTTTTGAAAATTTAATTATATTTTCGTCTTATTTGCACAAAATAGACACATTGCTGTCAATCTTTCAGTAAAAGTCATCCAAAACAGGACTGCTTTTTTAGTTTTACAAAAAAACTTTATGAAAAATGTTATTTTTTTATCAAAAGGTATTGCCAAAATCAAAAAAATAAGGTAAAATAGATTTATAAGGCTTGGAAGATACTTTATAAGAAGTATTTCCCCTGCTGTTTAATTAAATTTCTTTTTAGGAGGAAAATTTATCATGTCAGTTAAAGTTGCAATCAATGGTTTCGGTCGTATCGGTCGTCTTGCTTTCAGACAGATGTTCGGTGCAGAAGGTTATGATGTAGTTGCTATCAACGACCTCACAAAGCCTTCCATGCTCGCACAGCTCCTCAAGTATGATACTGCTCAGGGCGGTTACTGCGGCAAGATCGGTGAAAACACACATACTGTTTCCGCTGATGACGAAGCAGGCACAATCACAGTTGACGGCAAGACACTTAAGATCTATGCTATGGCTAAGGCTAACGAACTTCCTTGGGGTGAGATCGGCGTTGACGTTGTTCTCGAATGCACAGGCTTCTACTGCTCTAAGGACAAGGCTCAGGCTCACATCGATGCAGGCGCTAAGAAGGTTGTTATTTCCGCTCCTGCAGGCAACGACCTTAAGACAATCGTTTACTCCGTAAATGAAAAGACTCTTACAGCTGATGACCAGATCATCTCCGCTGCATCCTGCACAACAAACTGCCTCGCTCCTATGGCTAAGGCTCTTAACGATTATGCTCCTATCCAGTCCGGTATCATGAGCACAATCCACGCTTACACAGGCGACCAGATGATCCTCGACGGCCCCCACAGAAAGGGCGACCTCAGAAGAGCAAGAGCAGGTGCTGCTAACATCGTTCCTAACTCCACAGGTGCTGCAAAGGCAATCGGTCTTGTTATTCCTGAACTCAACGGCAAGCTCATCGGTTCCGCTCAGCGTGTTCCTGTAACAACAGGTTCCACAACAATCCTTACAGCTGTTGTTAAGGGTGCTGACGTAACTAAGGAAGGCATCAACGCTGCTATGAAGGCTGCTGCTTCCGAGTCCTTCGGCTACA
>CAMJES010000290.1 GCA_946404705.1 uncultured Ruminococcus sp.
ACCACCGAGATCTACACTCTTTCCCTACACGACGCTCTTCCGATCTATCCGCTCAACCCCGAGGAATGCACGGCTCAGAGCATACTTTCAACGCTCAGACTCGACAGAGTTTACTCCGAGGAGGAGGCAAAGCTGCTCGACCTTATGCTTGTTATCCACGCTGAACACGGCGGCGGCAACAACTCGACATTCACCTGCAGAACGCTCACATCTTCGGGAACGGACGCTTACTCCGCTTATTCGGGAGCTATCGGCTCGCTGAAGGGTCACCGTCACGGCGGTGCTAATGCGAAAGTTATTGCGCAGCTTGAAGGCTTCAAGTCGAATATTGCACATTGGGATAATGACTCCGAAGTCAAGGACTATCTTGCCAAAACGATACGCAAGGAAGCAGGCGACGGAACAGGTCTTATATACGGTATGGGTCACGCTGTTTACACCGTTTCCGACCCGAGAGCGGTTCTTCTCAAGAAAAACGCGATGAAGCTTGCAAAGGGAACGGAATTTGAAAAGGAGTTTATGCTCCTTGACGCTGTTGAGCGCCTTACTCCGCAGGTATTTGCCGAGATAAAGGGCAGCAGCAAGGCAATGTGTGCAAATGTTGACCTTTATTCGGGACTTGTTTACCGTATGCTGAAGATACCGGTAGAGCTTAACACGCCGATGTTTGCAGTTGCAAGAATTGCAGGCTGGGCTGCACACAGAATAGAGGAGCTAACGACCGGCAACAGAATAATCCGTCCGGCTTACAAGCCTATTGCAAAAAGGCGCGCTTACAAGGCAATAGAAAATAGATAAAAACGAATAACCATATTCAAGGGCGAATATTTATTTATCAAAAAGGAGAAGTTGACATGAGCGAAAAACAGGTTACTCCGTACAGAAAGAAAAAAGTTTTCCTTGACAAAAAGTTCTCGATGGTAATTTATGCGGTAACGCTTATACTGGCAGTTGTTCTCAGAATTTTTCAGCTGAAGGACAATATGAACTTCGCAAAGGGAACATACATCAACCCCGGTATCAATCTGCCGCTTGTTGTTATCATTATCGGCTTTGCGCTTATTGCGGCTGTTATGATCTTTGGCGAATCCAGAGATAAGGTCATCAGATCATGTATCCTTCTCAACCCGATGCGGCTGAGAGCAGAGCGCCTTAACAAAAAGGTATCGCCGAAGGCTGCAGTTTCAATGTTTATTATGGCAGGTCTTCTCATATATGAAACGATAGCGCCGATCGCTGTTCAGATAAGCTACAACAGGAGCATTTCGACCGAGGACGAACCTGTCGGCATATTCACCGGCATAACAGCTATGCAATGGATAGATTACGCATTCATGATGATCCTTTGCTTTACCTTTATTTCGACCGGCATCAGCATTTTCAAGGGCGAGGGCATCACAAAGGGTCAATGTGTATTCATTACGTTCTTCCCTGTATGGAAACTTTTCAAGACCTTTGAGCTTATCACAACTTATCAGGTCATCGGCCCATACTCCGAGAAATGCTATATTCTTATGACAAACGTTTTCTCGGCGCTGTTCTTCCTCAATGTCGTAAGATTTTTCTGCGGATTTGAAAAGAAGAGAACAAGATACTATATGATCCTTTTCGGCTACGCTGCATCAATTACCGCGGCTGTTTCAACTCTTCCGAGATATGCGATGTATTTCCTCACCGATTACACGGTAAGAGAGGGTATGCTTACTCCCGACGCTACCGATGTCGGAATCATATTTGTTACAGCTACGATCGTTGCTGTATTCTGGAGCACCTACGTTTACAGAGTAATGCCTAAGCTCAATCTTACGGGCAAGCGCCGCTGGACAGGACTTCAGACCGATGGCAATTCCAAGATGGAAACTATCGACGACTGATAACTATTTACGGGGTGTTTACAAGCTGCACAATACAGCTTCGAACGCCCCTTTTTTTACACTAACGAAAGGAGGATCCGTTATGACGAAAAAAAGCGTCATTCCGGCGCTTATTGCTGCTGCGGCGGTTATGCTTTCGGGCTGCACTTTAAGCGGTTCGGCGGAAAATCTCCTTTCTCCGCCTGTTCTTTGCGAAGAACAGAATGATATATACTCCGCGCTGATACAAAGTACGGGTGAAGATATCACCTTGCAGTATCCTCGCTCGGGGTCGTACCGCTCGGCGTTCATAATCAAGGATATTGACGGCAGCGGCGATGATGAAGCGGTCGTTTTTTACAGCATAAGAGATGAAGTGCGGATAAATATCCTCGATACGGACGAGGATGGGAACTGGATGTCGGTCTGCGATATCTCCGGCAGCGGTGCGAACATCGACCGCGTGATGATATCTCCGATGGGTATGGCTGACAGGACAAGCATTATGATCGGCTATGGCGAATCCGGTGCCGATAAGATACTCAAAGTCTACACCTATGACAGCGGAAAGATAAGCGAAACCTATTCCGACAACTATTCATCGTTCTTCCTTTACGACCTTAACAACGATGGAAGGGACTGCCTTTGCATACTCCGTTCAAACAACGAAAACATCGGAAAAAGGGCAGAATTCTCCGTTGTTACCGATACCGGAACAAAGGTCGTCAAAAACGACACGGTCAGTCTGAACGACAAATCCTCCGAGTTTGTCAGCGTTGTACTCGGAAATGTCGGCGAAAACACGCCTGCGGTCTTTATTGACGAGCTTTCGGGCGGTCAGCTCTCGACCGAGATAATCTATCAGGTCGGAGGAACGCTGCGAAATCCGCTCTACCTTGACGAGCGGCAGATAATCCGCGATACGATACGCAGCAAGGGTTATCTTTCCGCCGATATCGACCTTGACGGAATAACCGAGATACCGACTCTTTCCTATTTTCCGGGATATAATCAGGACAGCCGCGACAGCTTTTTCGTCACGAACTGGAATGTATATTCAAACTTTAAGATCGGAAGAGCGTCGTGTAGGGAAAGAGTGTAGATCTCGGTGG
>CAMJES010000291.1 GCA_946404705.1 uncultured Ruminococcus sp.
CTACATCGATCTGAGAAAGGACGGAAGTAAAGGATATTATGTAAACTGGAAAAACAGAACAATCTCTATAGATGAAAAGAATGAAAATACCTGCCGTTTTACTGTAAAAACGACGGTAACTATGCCATCTGACAATCCTGTCGAAGAACCATACACCATTGATTGCACGGCAGTATATGAAAACGGCAGATGGGTACTTGAAAAAATGTACAGTTAAATATAATCATTTCTGTTGTATATAACAATTGGGAGCTGGAATGAAAGCCAGCTCTTTAATTGTATTTAGAAAACCCCCGGCTAGGCTGGGGGTTCAAAAGAGCTTAAAGCTATAAATCTTGAAAAAACAACGTAAACGTCAAATAAACCGCGTCTTTTGCAGCATGAAAAAAACCCGCCGAGTGGCGAGGTTAAAATTATCAGTTATTCCATGGCAGTAATATCGTCCCTGCGGGATGCGAAAACAGTTCCGTCAGATATTTTTCAACATCCATACCGTTTGCCTGTGCTGTTGAAATAATGGAATACAAAACCGCACTGCATCGGGCACCTTTGGCTGTATTACTAAACAGCCAGTTCTTACGTCCGACGGTAAATGGTCTGATTGCATTTTCGGCTCGGTTGTTGTCGATTGGTACATTTCCGTCCTGCAGAAATGTGCAGAGGTACTCCTTTTCATTCAGCGCATAACGGACAGCATCAGCAAGTTTACTTTTTCCGCTGATCTGCAATGTATCAAGCCATGCAAAGAAAGCCTCAAGCAAAGGCTTCACCTTCACAAGACGCTGTTCATATCTTTCTTCGGCAGTCAGGTCTGCCAGTAATCCTTCTTCGTGGTAGA
The DNA here is from genome assembly GCA_946404705.1 of uncultured Ruminococcus sp. GTDB lineage: Bacteria > Bacillota > Clostridia > Oscillospirales > Ruminococcaceae > UMGS363. The sequence goes on from CAMJES010000291.1 coordinate 839, forward strand.
TTCTGTTGCATAAGTCCACAGCTTTTGCTGCAACAGATGTGCTGTATGCTGACTTATCTTTCGGAAGAGCCTCAACAAAATGCCGTCTGGTGTGTGTCCAGCAGCCGCACCTTTTTGCACCGGTCACGGCATTGTAAGCATCATATCCATCACATATCAGGTAACCGTTGAAACCGTGCAGAAATACCGCCGCATGTTCACCCTTTCTGGTCGGATGATAATCGAAAATTATGATACTGCGGTCATTCATTTTGCCGTTACAGTATACCCACATTCGCGACTGTGATGTCGGTTTTCTTCCTTCTTCATGCAGTACCTGAATGGTTGTTTCATCTGCGTGAATTATCTTCCCTGAAATCAGCAATTCCTGCATCCTCTGCACTATCGGGAAACACCATCTCTCAGCAGCATAGCATACCCAGTTTGACATGGTTGCTTTCAGCAAAGGAATGCCTTTTGATTTGAAATCTTTTTCCTGTCTGTGCAGCGGAACTGCTTTGCAGAATTTTTCATAAACAATATGCGCAAGCAGTTCAGGAGAACAGTAACTTCCCGGTATCATCAGTTCGGGATGTTTCGCACGTCTGATATTACATGGTTCTGTACTTACTTCAGGATTCATCCCGCATCTGGTACACTTGTATACCTTCACAGTATGACGGCGAATATGAAATTTTGCTGGAGTATATATCAGTTCGTCATATTTCTCTTCACCGATCTCCTTCATATCGGAACCACATTTATCGCATTTGGGGTTATCTTCCTCATGAAATATTTCTTCAACCGGTAATTCACTCATCCATTCATCATGAGTACGCTTTTTCTTGCGTTTATGCTCCGGAACTGTAATTTCTTTTGCAGGCAGAGAAACAGCTTGTTCTTCTTCAGAAAGCAATGAAAGCTGTGTACTGTCGTCCATGATGACAGCTGTTTGTTCGGTTTTTCTTCCGAACACCTGTTTTTGCAGCCATTTCAATTGTTCTTGTGCAAGAGCAAGCTGTTCTTTTAAAATTGTATTTTCATTTTTGAGTGCCGCATGATCTGCAACTATTTTTTCGATATCATGTTCAGACATACTACACTCCGCCCTTCGCTTTATGATACATATATTATACCATAAAATGCACGAAATAGCAAGAAATATTGCAGAACTTTATCAATACAGCACACTCGGTTTCCCTTCACAGATAGCTTTAGGCTGTTCTATTTTTAAACCTTCCAGAAGCCATCGTGTCTGCTGTGGAGTGAGCAGCAAAGCCTCTGTTTCATTGCGTGGCCACTGGAACTTCCCATTATCCAGCCGCTTGTAAAGGAGTAAGAAACCGTCGCCTTCCCATAGCAGTCCCTTGATACGGTCGCATCGTCTCCCGCAAAACAGGAACAATGCCCTGCTGTATGGATCAAGCTTAAGCTGTGCTTGAACGATTGCTGCAAGTCCGTCTATTGACCGGCGCAGATCAGTGTAGCCTGTGACCAGATATACCTGATGTTTTATTGACAGATCATTCAGCATAGTTCATGTACTAATGCAAGCAGTATGTCTGCTGAGATATCAGCAGGCAACGATATTTGTAAACCATTCTTCTCAATACGAATATCAGAGCTTGATCCAGGCATAGCTACAGGTACTATCGCGGGTGCAGATCCCATACATTGTTCCCGTACTTTCCGAAGATGATAGTAATATGTCTTAGGATTTATTCCGTTTTCTGCACAGAACGCTGTTACGGTCATTCCGCTTTCCTGCTGTGCTTTGATCTGTTCTGTCCATTCTCTCAGCTGTACTTCCTGCTTGACTGTACTAATTGCTGTAGTTGTTTTAGTTCCCATTTCTTTTTCTCCCGTATCGAATTTACTCTAATTTACTCCACAGACTTTTTTAATTATTCTGATATGGTCTATGGAGTTCCTTAGACCTTATTATACACGAGATTTTTTATTATTGAAAGACGCGCTTTATTGGACGATTACTATTGTATGAAAATATACAATTAAGAGAAAACAATTTCAAGATTTGTCATCTTGCACAATTCATCAGTATCCGCCAACCGCCCCCACAAGCACAAAAAGAAGCCGGATAAAAAATATCCGA
>CAMJES010000292.1 GCA_946404705.1 uncultured Ruminococcus sp.
TAGACAAAGCCGACAGATAGAATAATCCAAGTAGGTAAACTTGTTTACCTTGGAGAGCGACCGCAGGCAGGCTGCCTGCCGTCATTGCAATAACATTGCACGGGAGCTTGACGCAGAATTGGATTATTATATCCGAGGATTAGTATTAGTCTTACGGTTGATTTGGAATTAGTATTACGAACGCCTTTGCCGACAGATATAATTCTTAATAAAATCCTGTTGAATACAGCTGTTTTCTATGATAAAATATGTTTGAAATTTATGAAATGAAAAACGGTATATCCGAAAAGGGAAAAAGATGAACATTAATTATATTCACGAACCCACCGACCTGCAATGCGGTCAGGCTGTGCTTGCAATGCTGCTTGGAACATCCGCCGAATACATCTGCGAATACCTCGGCAACGACCGCGAAACCGACCTTCGCGAAATGAAGCGCGTTCTGTCTGAACACGGCATAAAATTCTCGCCCGAGCGCAAACAGGCGCAGACAAAAGCCGACCTCCCCTACTGTGCGCTTCTCAGCCTTGAAACTCCTCGCTGCTGGCATTGGTCGCTGTATGCAGACGGTGTTTTTTACGACCCCGAGCATGGCGTTCTGGATGACTTTCCGCAGTCGGCACGAAGGTTTTACTGGGAGATATTTGCGGAATAAGCAGGCGATCGGGATAGCTGTTATTTTTATAAAAACAAAGCGTATGCGAAGCGTTAAATTGATTCGCATACGCTTTTTTGTTTTTCGCTTCAAGCGCTTCCAATTAGAATGTCATTCCGTCATAAGATATGGAAGCGATCTTCCATAGACCGCCGTCCAAAACAATGCTGAGCGTCATTTCACACTCGCCGCCGAAATTATCGAACTTTGTTACTGCAGTAAAGCTGTCGTCGTTTACATCTGTAATTGAGATAACAGGCTCTCCGTTCTCCATTATCCACGGATATCCGCAGCCTCTTGCGGTAACGTAACCGTACAGCGCGCCGTCAACATCAATATAGTAAGGCTCTTCGCCGCCTAAAATGTTGGAATATCTGTTTTGGATAAGTTCATCGGAAAGATTTTCCGTCATATACTCTTCAAGGTCTGCGGTATTCTCAAACTGCGCACAAACCTTTGCATACTGTCTGTCACCCTGCTCTATCGTGTCGTTCTCGTCCTTCGGGATGTTTCCGCCGCCGATACAGTCGATATAATCAAGCGCGCCCATAAGTCTGCTTGCTTCGGCGGTAAGCTCTTGTGTCATATCAACAGTTTCTTCCGTTTCAGCCGCAGTTTCGTTCTGAACAGCTTCGGTTGCCTCGGTTTCGGCTGCTTCTGTTTGTGTTGCCGCAGATCCTTCCTCAGCAGCGGTCGTCACTTCTTCCTGCGTAATTACGGAAGTTTCCGGCAATTGCGTATCCACGCTGTTTGAACAAGCCGAGAAGACCATACACATTGATAATAGTACGATAAGATCACATTTTTTCATTTTCTTAGTTCCTTTCTGTAAAAAATATAGTAGTTTAATCTGCAGCCGTTTCGTGCCATTCGCGCAGTATTGTCCTGAGCTTTAAAAGATTTATCACCGCGCGGACAGCTTCATCGGCGATTACTGCAAGGAATACGCCTGTCATTCCAAATCCAAGCGCATATACGAACAGACACGCGCAACCTATAACAAAGAATGTACCGAATATCTGCGTGAAGAACATCCAGCGCGTGTTTCCGCTTCCTCTGATACCGCTGCCGATGATGATATTTCCCGACTTTCCGTAAAGATTAAGGCATACGAGCATAAGATAGATACCGCAGCTTTTTATGATACCCTCATCCTTCGTAAACAGTCCGAGGATATTTTCGGGGAAGCTCAGACAAATCACAAGCACAAGCGTTGCCACGCCTGCGCAGAGTATGTACGCTATCTTGCATACACCCGAAAACTGCTTGATATCTCTGCTGCCCTTTGCCTCGCCCGAAAGCGTCATCGTACCGCTGCCTATCGCTCCGATAACAACGACTGCAAGCACCTCTACGCTGAAAACAATGGAATATATTCCTGCCGCTGTCACATCAATGGAATTGAGTATTCTTATTATCACAAGATTTCCCAAATTCCACGCAAGATCTTCAAGACCTGCGTTTATACCCAGTCCGACCGATGATAAAAACGGCTTTGCAGGAGCGGAAAAAATGCTTTTGAACGGCGGCTTTGTTTTAAACGGCTTATTTACTATCACAGCGAATGCAAACAAGCATCCTCCGAATTCCGCAATTGTCGTTGCAATAGCCGCGCCCTCGATTCCAAGCTCGGGAAAGCCGAACCGTCCGAAAATCAGCACCCAGTCGAGCAGCACATTTAGTCCTGCCCTTATTATACCATAGAAAACAAGCGGCTTTGTGTAGTTTGAGGTCTGCATTATCACCGAGAAGGAGCTTTCTATGCCTACAATAAGAAATGTCGGCGCGAAAAATTTCGTGTACCCAAGACACATGGGCATAATGTCCTCGGAAACTCCCATTGCACGATATACATACTCTCCGAAAAACAGCCAGAAAAAGAAAAGCAGTATGGGAAGAATGTTGTTCCATTTTATCAATGAAGCCGCATAGCTTTCAACCTTTTGCTCATCTCCTGCTCCAACGCTCTGGCTTATCAAAATGGACGCGCCCATTGCTAAGGTAAAGCAAAAGGACATTGTTGTCCACATTGGCGATGTAACGTTTCCGAGCGCGCTCATATAGAGCGTATTCATCTGTCCCAAAAAAATTCTGTCGATTATCATCTGAACCTGCGATATGACATTGCTAAGCATTATCGGCACAGCGATAATCATTAGCTTTTGTAAATATTTTGTTTTCATATTCCATCTTACCTCATTTGGTCACATTTTTATTTTTATACTAATTCCAAACCGTTCTATAGACAAAGACGACAGATAGAATAATCC
>CAMJES010000293.1 GCA_946404705.1 uncultured Ruminococcus sp.
ATGCGGAAAAGCTCGTCGTCCTTTTCCAGCAAGTCACCGATAGCAGGCTCATAGCCATAGTCGGTCCTGCTGTTTTCGGCATCAATAGCTGCGCCCATTTCATCAATAGGAATTTCGGGGAAATCCATTGTTTCCGCAATGACCTTGCTTTCCTCAATTACAAAATCGAAGAAATTATTGTCAAGAGTGCGCACATTGCCGTCACGATCGGTAAGCTCGATGTGATAATCTCTGCTCGATACACCTTTACGCATATTTTCAAGGTGCTTTTCAATATCCGCAAGCATATCTTCGGCAGAAACGCTGTTTTCCTCCTCCCACACATCAACGTGAATGCTGTTGGTTTTGTTTGTGGCATACTTTGTGAATGAACCGTCCTCATCGGGAGTGTAGCTTTCGGTTATTTCCTCAAAAGCAGGATTTTCGGCATCACTGAGGTCTTTATCGTTCCACTCAGTTCTGCGGACAAGACAGATATTTTCATAATCATTTACATTGATTTTTTCCTTTTCCCTGCCAAGAAATCTGTCCGAAACATCTACAAAGCCGTATGAATCAACATAATGTGCTTCGTTGTTCATAACGATAATGTCACTGACGGAAAGAGAGTGTCCCTTGAAATCCTCGGGACGGTCAAGGTTGAATTTTGTGTATATGGCTTCCAGCTTGTTGCTGTCCTCAAAATCATCAAGGCTGCCCGTATAGATAAGGTCATAGTTTTCGGGCTTAGCAGCTTCGCCGTAACGCTCGGCATTGGTAAAACCTTCAAAACGTATAGCGTGATTTTCGGGTCCTTTCTTAAGCTGATATATCTTGTATTCATTATCGGGTTCAGGCTTTTCAATGCCGTATTTCTGCAATATCTCATGAGCATGGATAAGCCTTGTGAAATCTGTATTTTCATTTGCATTATCTACAACAACCTTTGCATAGTATATGCGCCTGTCAATATCATTCTGAGTAATGTATTTATCATTATCAATAAGGTCGGAAATGACCTTTGCAACCTCTGACCATGTGAAATTTTCTTTGCCGGATGTTGTTGTGATTTCAATTCCCTTGGAATCATGGTCTGCAAACCTTACGGGGCCTTCTCCGCTGTGACCGCCTATGCCAAACTCCTTCTTTAAGAAATCGACAAAATCCTTCTTTGCGGGGTTGGACTTATAAAATTCCTCTACTCTGAACTTTCCATCTTCAAAGCCTGTGCCACGCATGACCTCATTATGTATGAGATTTTCACGGGAAATATTATTCTCGTTTGCAATGAGATACATAAGCTCCCTTGCATGACCCCATACAAAATCGGCTTCACGATTGGACGCTGCGTCCTTGACAGTAAGGCTGTCATCGTGCGGCTCAAATTCAAGAGTGTAGGTATATCCCATAAGCGAAATATCCACATTTTTCAGAGCATTAAATATCTCCTTTGTATCTCCGACAGTAATATCCTCAGTGGGAGTAAGTCCTGCCGATTCAACAATTTCACGAAAAACTGCCTTCGGATTGTTATTAAAAAATCTGTTTAGGGTATTACTTTTCTTTGCAAGCTCCTCCCTTTCCTCGGGTGTAGGCTCGGTGATGTTTGCAACAATGGAATCAAGTATTTTTTCATCACGAACAGCGATGTATTCATCTATATTATCAGCAAAATATTCTTCCGCATCTGCTCTGCTCAAAAAGCCTGAAAAATCCTCGTTGATAGGTGCATAATATGTCTGACCATGATGCCTCATGTTTTCAGATTCGACATCATATTTTCCGTCCCCATTTTCGGAAATGAAGAAAGTTTCACCTCTGTATTTGGTTGAATAACTTGTGGGGTTTCCGTTATCGTCAGCGGTTTCGGGAATGGGTGTCCACTTTATTTCACTTTCCTCTACGGGAGCATCCTTAAAAGCAATGCTTAAATCCACATCATCAATTCTATTAACAATAAGGTCGATGATCTCCATAGTTGAACGGTACTCGTTGAAAAACTTCTGCACCCTCTCATCGCCCGATGCAGCATTTATATCCTCGCATATCTGCAACAGGCTCGGAGAATCGTCTGTGAGAATATCTTCAAGACCGTTGGATTTGATAAGAGAAAGCGTGTCGTAAATATAATAATCCTCAATGTAAACATCAAGCCTGTCAGTCATTGCCATTGCTGAATCAAATCTGTCAGAATGGATATTACCCAGATTTGCATCATCTCTCAGGGAATACTCATCGCCTACCTTGACAACAGTAAAATCCATTGATGTAATGAATCCGGTAAACACCTTGTTTACGTCATATTCAAGAGTGTCGAAAAGATTGATTGATTTATTATTCTCTCTATTTTCAACCATATCGGTAAGCGCAGCAAAATCTATTTCCTCAAGTCTGTTAAATACATGCTCATCATCAAGGATATTTGACAAAGCATTGCGAATAGTTATGCTGTCATCATCATATACGCCGCTGTCGATCTCATCATAGCTTTCATTGTAGATAGTATAATCGTACCCCTCATCGGAACGTTCAAAAATGCTGATATATCCACCATTGGGCATTTTGAAGGCAAGCTCGGTTTCAGCTTCTTCATTCATCTCCTCAAAATCATCAATAAGGAACTGAGGAGAACGAACCGAATATGTTTCCGATTCAAGGCAGAGTGCGTCATTGTGGGACATCACTTCCTGTAAATGCTCGGAAATGTATGTACATTCCCTATCATCGGCACTTACCGATTCATTGTCCCCGCCAATCTGATAAAATTCGACCGTAACATCGGCAAACTGCTTTCCCGTATCGGCAATGTATTCCTGATATTCTTCAAGTGCAGTTATATCGTCTTTTCCCACATACGAACCTGTTACAAAGGGCTTTTCGCCTTCTATCGTAATTACGGAAAAGTTTATCGTATTGTTTTCAAGGTCAAGATATGCAGCTAT
>CAMJES010000294.1 GCA_946404705.1 uncultured Ruminococcus sp.
GCGATAGCTAAAGGCGGCCCGAATTGAAAACCCCATTCATAGGTCATAAGAAACGCAAGGTCTGCGGCTCTGCCGAGTGAAGGATAGTCGTGCGATTCGTACAGCGTTCCTTTCTGCCCTGCGCTCGTTTTCGGTGCGAGGTCAATGTTGAGGACAAGTCCCTCGGCGTGTAGTCGGTCGGCGGCGTTCTGCACAAAAGTCGAGAAACGCTCCTTATACTCCGCAGGGACATACTCCATATCGATATCCATTCCCTCTGCGCCTTTGCGTTTTATCTCGTCTATCATCTGCGTCAGAACTCTGTTCTGGAATTCCGCATCGTCAAGCAGCGTTGTAAGCTTATTTGATGAAAAGCTGCCGTCTGCATTGACAAGCGAAAGGCTCAGAAGTACCCTTGAGCCGAATTGGTGTGCGATATCAACGACCTCTTGGGTGTCGGGGATTATCAGCGTTCCGTCAGGCTCAAAGCCGTAGCCGAAAATTATAGTGTATGTCGCAAAGGCGGCGACCTGCCGCAAAATAGTTCGGTTCACTCCCGGATAGACAAAGCCGCTCAGACCAAGCTCTCCCGACCGCTCGTTTTGGTAGCTGATGATTATCGTTTCTCCGGGATAGATATACTCGCGTGAAGCAAGCTGCAGATTGTTCCGCACAAGCTGACGGACGGTCGTGCCGTAGGCAAGCGCGATGTTTTCAAGCGTTTCGCCGCTTTGCACCGTATGCACAACATCGGGGATAAGGATAAGCAGCGCTTGACCGACTGCAAGCTTATCGGGATAGGTGAGCGAATTGTCCGCGATAATGCGCCCCGGAGTTACTCCGAAGCTTTGAGCAATTGATGAAACTGTATCACCTTGTTTTACAATGTAGATCTCCATTTGAATTACCTCGGTTCATTTTTCGTTGACATATCTTATTAATTGTATTATAATTATCATAGTATTTATGCTTATGAACGCAAAAGGAGGCCTTTTTATGGCAAAAATTGATTTTGATTATATCTGGACGGACAAGAAAAGAACGTTTCTCGGTCTGCCCATCTCGTTTACACGCTATATCCTCACCGAAAAAAAGCTTATAACGCAGGTCGGATTTCTCTCTATACACGAGGACGAGGTGGAGCTTTACCGCGTATCGGACAAGAGCCTGCAGCTGCCGTTTGGACAGCGCATTTTCGGTTGCGGAACGGTCACGATAAACTGCCGTGACACCGATACACCCGTTAAGGTGATAAAATCCATAAAAGCACCGCGAAAGTTTATGCAGCTGCTTGAAGAAAACGTTGATATCCAGCGCGACCGTTACAGAGTCCGCGGCAGAGATATGATCGGCGCAGGTCTTGAAGATGACGGCTGCGATTGTGATTGCGCAGACGATGACGATCTTGACAGGTGAGATAAATGGCACTTGAAATAAAGGAAACACAAAGCTGCTGGGAGTTCCTGCGCAAGACCGAGCTGCCGATATTTATATATGGTATGGGTGACGGTGCGCTGAAAATACTGTCTGTTTTTGAACGGTATAATATACCCGTTGCAGGCTTTTTCGCAAGCGATGAATTTGTCCGCGGACATAGCTTCGAGGGGCATCTTGTGCATAAGCTGTCGCAGATAGAGCAGCTTGTGGAGGATTTTGTCATAGTTCTTGCGTTTGCCGCAGGTTATGAAAGCCTTTATAAGCGCGTTAATGAAATAGCCGATAAGCACCTGCTGCTTGCTCCCGATGTTCCCGTTGCAGGCGGAGGTTTGTTCGACTATGACTACTTCTGCGCAAATCGTGACAAGTTTGAAGCGGTTTATGATAAGCTTGCGGACGAACGCTCGCGAATGACATACGAAAATGTTATAAATTTCAAAATTAGCGGAAAAATAGAATATCTGAACGCCTGTACCTCGGATAAAAGCGAGGTCTACGGTTCGCTCGTTAAGCTTAGCGACAAGGAAAGATATGTCGATCTCGGCGCATATAACGGCGATACCGCACTTGAATTTGCCGAAGCCGCAAACGGCAGCTATGAACATATATACGCCTTTGAACCAAACCCGAAGAACTTCCGCAAGCTTTGCAAAAATACTGAGCAGCTGCACGATTTTACACCGTTCAACGCTGCGGCTTGGAACGAGGACACGGTTCTGAAATTTACCAAAAACGAGGGCAGAATGTCGCAGAATTCGGCTAAGGGCGAGATTGAAACAACGGCTCTTTCGGTCGATAATGCGATAGAGGAGCAGGTCACGCTGATAAAGCTTGACGTTGAAGGCTCGGAGCGTGAGGCTATCGAGGGAGCAAGGCGGCATATCGCAGGCGGCGCAAACGTTATTTCGGCACTTTACCACCGAAACGAGGATCTTTTTGCGATACCCTTGCAGCTTCTTGAAATTGACCCGAATTTGCAGCTTTATGTTCGTCATCAGCTTTATATCCCTGCGTGGGAGACCAATTTGTATGCAATTAAAGGAAGAAATGAAAATGAAAAGAACTGAGATAAAGAAATTATACGAAAGCAGCGCCGAAAACGGCTCGGAAGTCACGGTCTGCGGCTGGGTGAAGTCTGTCCGTGTGAGCAAGGGACTTGCGTTTCTGTCTATATCGGACGGCAGCTGCTTCAAACCCTTGCAGATAGTTGCCGAGAGCGAAAAAATATCGGATTTTGACGAAATTTCACATATAAACACGGGCGCAGCCGTTTCGGTAAGCGGAAAGATCGTGCTTACTCCGAACGCAAAGCAGCCGCTCGAAGTCAATGCACAAAGCGTTACTGTCGAGGGCGCGTCCACTCCCGATTATCCCTTGCAGAAAAAGGCGCACAGCCTTGAATATCTGCGCACAATATCGCATCTGCGAATGAGAACGAACACTTTTCAGGCTGCGTTCAAGGTGCGTTCGGTCGCTTCGCAGGCGCTCCACCGCTTTTTCCACGA
>CAMJES010000295.1 GCA_946404705.1 uncultured Ruminococcus sp.
CACCGAGATCTACACTCTTTCCCTACACGACGCTCTTCCGATCTGGGAAAAGAGCTTGAACAGGACGAGAACGAACTGTTTGAAAAAAAGCAGCGAAAATACTTCGGAACGATATTCGACCGTGCCGACAGGCTGATGAACCGTGCCGTATATCTGCTTGAATATGCTCAGCAGGTGCGCGACGCTTATCAGTCGCAGATAGACGCAAAGCAGAACAGCAACATGGCTTTCCTCACGGCGATATCGACGATATTCTTCCCTTTGACCCTTATAACGGGCTGGTATGGAATGAATTTTGAAAATATGCCCGAGCTTAAAAGCGGTTATCCGTTCATAATCTTGCTCAGCGTTGCCGTTGTGATTATATGCATTATTATTTTTAAGCGGAAGAAGATGCTTTGAATATCTCCCCCTAACATACAAAGATCCGTCACTTTTCAGCGGCGGATTTTTTTATACATATAAGATCAGCTAAGGGAACAAATTCTCAACGTTTCCTTAACACCCGTCACCGCATAAATCCAACGAATGTTTTTCATTATACCACACCTTATACTAATCTCCGACCGTTCTATAGACAAAGCCGACAGATAGAATAATCCAAGTAGGTAAACTTGTTTACCTTGGAGAGCGACCGCAGGCAGGCTGCCGCCTGTCAAGGGAGCTTGACGCAGAATTGGATTATTATATCCGAGGATTTGTCTATAGGTTGGTCGGAGATTAGTATTAGCTTTCTTGCTAAAAAATACACCTGAGCAAAAGTCACACCATTGAAACGAATAATCTATATCCCGATCTTGGTTGTTTTTTCCGTTTCAATATGGTATAATATATTCAACATAATTCCGTCCAAAACCGCTCGCCGGAAATTAATCAGCGTATCCTTAACAGCTATCACGCAGACTTTTGTCTGCAAAGACAATAGACGCCGACTCGGAAATTGCAGCTGAAACATTATCACATTATGGCGGATCTTAAGGGCATCTCTAAAAACCCCTGTACAGAACGAGTAAAAAGTGGTATAATAGAAATATGAAAGCGATACAAATAGGGTTCTTTGATGAAGAGAACCGATACAAGAAATTAACAGAACGCAATTTCTATTTCTCCGAAGGACAAATTGAAGTCGGAAACAGCTTGATGAACGAGGCTGTAAATGCCCTTTCTGACATATCGGCAGACAAAATATACGCATTTTTTCATTACTTTGGAATGTCGTGTTATGCAAGGCACGGAAAACTATTCGAGAAATTCGCATATATACATAATTTATTATTACAAAACGGATTTGCCATAGGGCATGAGAATGTTTTTTATTCATCGACCTTAGACAGCGAAAAAAGCTCGGCGGTTGAACTTAATTGGCACGGAAAAACTTTGGGAAATCTGCAATATTGCGATTTTATTCTCGATAGGTCAACAGTAGGCGGCTGCGAGCTGCACTTCCTTGAGGATAACAAGACTGCATATCTCAGGTGGATATTCGTAAATGACAAAATACGCGGCAAAGGGATAGGTTCAAAATGTATGGATGCGTTAAAGGCGTATCTGTTTTCCAACGGCATAACAAGATTTGATACCGATACTGCACTCACCAATAAAGCGGCACAGCATTTCTACGAAAAAAACGGTTTTATAAACGAAGGGATCACAAGAAGCTATTACAGGAGTTGCTAATGAAAAAAATACTTTCTATTATAGCTGTTGCTATATTAGCTTTATCATTTTTCGGCTGCTCTGCCGATACTGCCCCTATAACCTATACCTCCATTTCTGCTTCCGAAGCAAAGGCTCTTATGGACAGCGAAACAGGTTATATCATCCTTGATGTCAGGACAGAAAAGGAATTTGCAGACGGACATATTCCCAATGCGCTCCTTATTCCGGATTACGAAATCGAAGAAAGAGCCGAAAAAGAACTGACCGATAAAAAACAGCTTATCCTTGTTTACTGCCGCAGCGGCAGACGAAGCAAATCCGCCGCCGAAAAGTTGGCAGCTTTGGGATACAGCAATGTGAAGGAATTCGGCGGAATAATCGACTGGGGTTATGAAACTGCAGTTGAATAAGATCAATTTCAAAAAAATTTGGAGCAGCCAAAACGACTGCTCCATTTTTTGGAATATCGTACTTGAAAAGTGAAAAGAACTGCGCTCAAACAGCATTGTATGCCATTTTGTAGATGTTCAGAATATCGTCATATCCCAAGGTCATATATCCGGCAAGCTCTCTTGTTCTGTTTCTTGTGCAGCAGAGCGCAAGCTTTTCAAGGTCGTCCTCTTTTACACCGAGAACCTTAAGGTTTGTCGGCATACCGATAGACTTATAATACTGTTCCTGCATATTTATCGAAGTTTCGATAGTCTTTTCGGGATGTTCGTAATCTACATCAAGGTTCCAAACATTTGCCGCATACTGCGTCCACCTTGAAATATTGGCTTTGTACACATATCTTGCCCAGCTGCACCACAAAGCGGCAAGACCTGCTCCGTGTGCGACCTCGGGATACATACCCGAAACTTCGTGTTCAAACTGATGTACTGTCAGCGAAAACGTTCTTCCGCATTGGGTAAGTCCGTTATGCGCAAGCGAGGACGCCCACATCATATTTGCTCTTGCTTCATAGTTACACGGGTCGGCAAGGCAGTCCTTGCCTGCTTTCATTGTGCTTTTTATAACTGCTTCCGCTATCGCGTCCGTAAGGTATGTATCCTCTCCGGGGCAGAAATAACGCTCAATTGTGTGCATTGCAATATCCACCGCACCGCAAGCTGTCTGATAGGGACTTACGGTATATGTCAGCTCGGGGTTTTCTATGGCAAAATCCATTCTGTTGCAAGTGCTGCCGTAGCCCCTCTTTAGATCGGAAGAGCGTCGTGTAGGGAAAGAGTGTAGATCTCGGTGG
>CAMJES010000296.1 GCA_946404705.1 uncultured Ruminococcus sp.
CCCGAAGGTCGTTGGTTCAAATCCAGCCTCCGCAACCACTAAAAACCTCGCAGGTGCGTTACTTGCGAGGTTTTCTTTTTGCCTTGAAATATCTGCAGCTGCGGTTTGACCCCATTTTTGACCCCAATAACTTACAAAACAGAACTCATTATATGCTTAAAATAAAATGATCTTTCCTCTTCAAAAAAAATTTTCAAAGGGGGGGAATTGTTTTAGGTGGCATAATACAAAAGACTTGACCAAAGCTGAGATCAAGTCTTTTTAGTATATTCTTCTGCATAATAGGCAGATCATTTCAGCGTAATTGTCTTTTCTGCACCCCTGCCTTTTACCTTAATATAGCCTTCACTTTCCATCTTCTTATACAGATTGAAAGCTCTTGTCTGCTTAATATCAAGAAGCTCCTGAAATTCCTCTACGGTCATGCTGCCATGTTCATTAAGGAATTCTATAACAGCTTTATATTGCATAGGCAAATTTGTTTCCGCTTTTTTTCCGCAATTTCTGTTAGGCAGCGTTATTCTGAATGAATTCTGGGTAATGGAAATTGATGGTTTTACAGCAGAATCGGAATACAATGACAATATCTTCCTTATACCCGTGCCGTAGGATTCTATATATTTCAGGCGATGAAACATCTCTGCAAGATTTCTGTTTCTTGGCTGTGAGATACCATTCATTATATCTTCCTCGGCAAGACCCGGAACGAGTCCTCCGATAGAAATAATATCAATGCACTTGCTGTTTATATTCACGATAATACTTCCGCTGAACCCATAGTCACGATGAACAGCTGCATTCAAAAGTGCTTCTCTTATGGCTGCTTCGGGATAATCGGATATGTCTATACGATCAATTCCCGAAAATACCGATCTTGTCTTGTTATTCAGCATTATATACTCAAAAGCACTTTCTATCTGGCTGAAAACCGATCCGCCGAACTCTCTGTGATCTATAAAGCTTGTGTTATCCTCATCGGCAAAAACAGCAGCTTTTATGGTATGGCTGCATTGATCCGATACAATAAGTCCGAGATTAGTGAAAAGATCATCATTTATATTCACTATCCCGAGTGCCTTGTATTTATCTTCCGAAAAAGGAATGTTGTGCTTTTTGAAGGTTTCCGCAGCACTTTTAAAGGTAAGCTTCTGCTCAAGACTGCGCATTTCCTCATAGCTGTCCCTATCGGAAAGCTTTATCATCTGACGAATCTGCTCGGGAGAAGCTTGTACAGACGATGCGCCCTGACGGATATACACACCGCTTGGTTTCAGACCTTTTGATTTCAGATAATATGGCTTTGAACTGCCCTCGGAAACGTTCACCTTGATAACTCCGTCATTTAGGGTATATTTCGTAAACATTGTAACATCTGGAGCAACGGCATCTCTGACACAGTTTGTTATCCTTGTATAGGTATCATCGGTATCGGCAAGCGGCGCAGGTGTGCCGTCATCATTTACGCCGACATATATTTTTCCGCCGTCTGTGTTGGCAAAGGCAATAACTTCTTTGGCAATATCATCTACATATTCACGCTTATATTCGATGCGCTCATTTTCGCTGTTCATATATCAAACCTCCGTTTTGGATCCGTTTCAATGCTATTATAGTATAATTATATTCACTTTATTCACTTTTGTCAAGCGAATAAAGTGAATATTCATAAAATTTGAGTGAACATTGTGATATATTTTTTCTATATGAACAAATATAAAGAAATACCGACCTTTTTCAAAGTCGGCATTTCAAATAAAACAACGTAAAATCGCCCTTTTCCCGTAAGCTCCTCTTGTTGTGGTGGGATTCCCCGGCGATATACTCTGCTTTGATACAACATCAAAGGCTATTGTTGCACAGAAATCAGCATATCTTGCAAATACCGTAGGCGTACAGATGGATATTTTCTTCCAGAAGAAGATAGGTGCAGGTCTTTTCGGCGGTGAAGGCTTTATTATGCAGAAGTTTTCAGGAAGCGGAAAGGTGTTCCTTGAAATAAACGGCAGCTATGTTGAATATAACCTTGCTGCCGGCGAGTCAATGTTCATTGACACAGGCTATCTTGCTGCAATGGAGGACACTTGCTCAATGGATATTGAAACTGTTAAGGGCGTAGGAAATGTACTTCTTGGCGGCGAAGGTCTGTTTAATACAAAGGTAACGGGTCCCGGCAAGATATGGCTCCAGACAATGCCTGCAAATATTCTTGCAGGCGCCGTTCAGCCCTACATAGTTACAAACGGATAATGACTGCATAGTTCACAAGGTTATCTATAATTTTTTCAAAGAGCGCAGATATTGCGGCATACAGTTTTTTCACCGGGAGAAAACTGTATGCCGCATTATTTTCATACTATTATTTATCTAAAATCCCCTTAAAATGCAAGGCGTACATCATACCACAACGGTAAGGTGTACGCCTTGTTTTATGTACTCTGCTCAATCTTTGCTTTCAGCCGTTTGGACAAATCCTGCAAATCCTGACAGGCATCAAAGCACATCTGATTGTATCGGTCAATATCTTTGGTGCTGCTGTTGACGGTAAGACCGCTCTTGAAAGCCCGAATTTTCTCACGCCGTTCGTCAAACGCCTTGTTGTATTTCTCCAAAAGGTCGGGATAGCCGGAGAGCTTCTTGCGGTAGCTCCTGCATTTGTTGTCGAAATTGAGATACGCTTCTTTTATCGGATCAGCCATAGCACGTTTCTTGTAATCATCGTTCACCTTGTATAACCGCTCCTTTTTACAAGTTGTCCTGCCACAGGTATCATAACAAATACGCTCATTTCGGAAAAATTCAAATGAAATCCGTCAAAAAAATTTTATAGATTTTATATATCACGTTTTGCACGTTTCGTCAACGGATAGTACGGAATTATCTGTAT
>CAMJES010000297.1 GCA_946404705.1 uncultured Ruminococcus sp.
CACTCTTTCCCTACACGACGCTCTTCCGATCTATATGCCCTTTATGTGTCAGCTCACAGGCAAGAGCGAGGAGGAGATATTCGCCGATTTGAACGGCGTAATTTTCCTTAACCCCGACTATGACGAAAACAACAAGGATGTACCAAAGTATTTACCTGCAGATGAATACTTGTCGGGTAATGTTCGCAGAAAGCTCCGTCAGGCAAGAGAGATAGCCGATAATGACGATAGATTTGCGGTTAATGTTGACGCACTCGAAAAGGTACAGCCTGTTGACTTAAAAGCAACCGAAATTGAAGTGCATCTCGGTGTTACCTGGCTGCCTATTGAAATCATTAACAAGTTTATGTATGAAACCTTTAATACATCTTATTACGCAAGAGGAGCAATTAAAGTGCATTACAATGAGCTTGCTAATGTATGGAATATAGAACACAAGGCGGCTGATAACACAAATCTTACCGTCACTCAAAAATACGGCACAAGCAGAAAGAACGCTTTTCATATTCTTGAAGCAACGCTCAATCTTCGTAATGTTCGTGTCTTTGATTATGAGGAGGACGAGAACGGAAAAAGAGTTGCAATACTCAACAAAAAAGAAACTGCCATAGCACAATCTAAACAAGAGCTTATTAAGCAGGCTTTCAAAGATTGGATATGGAAAGACCCCGAACGGCGTGAATATCTCTGCAAGCTCTACAACGAAAAGTTTAACAGTATTCGTCCTCGTGAGTATGACGGAAGTCATATTGTTTTTAAGGGAATGAATCCTGAAATTACTTTAAGAAAGCATCAGCAGGACGCAGTTGCAAGAGGACTTTACGGAGGCAATACTCTCCTCGCTCATTGCGTAGGTGCAGGTAAAACATACACTATGGCTGCAACAGCTATGGAAAGTAAAAGACTTGGTTTATGCTCAAAGTCTTTATTTGTTGTTCCTAATCATCTTGTATCACAATGGGCAAGCGAATTTTTAACTCTTTATCCTTCTGCAAAGATACTTGCCACAACTAAAAAGGACTTTGAAACAAAGAACAGAAAGAAGTTTTGCGGCAGGATTGCAACGGGAGATTATGACGCAATTATAATCGATCATTCGCAGTTTGAAAAGATACCCGTGAGCGTAGGCAGACAGATGTTTACTCTGCAAAAACAAATTGATGAAATTATTGAAGGAATTTCCGAATTAAAGGCAAGCAACGGCGAACGGTTTTCCGTCAAGCAGTTGGAGGCTACGAAAACAAGGCTTGAGACTAAGCTTAAAAAGCTCAATGACCAAAGCGACAAGGACGATGTAGTAACCTTTGAAGAACTCGGTGTTGACCGCCTTTTTGTTGATGAGGCACATTACTACAAAAACCTTTTTGTGTATTCAAAAATGCGAAATGTAGGAGGTATATCACAGGTTGAGGCAAACAAGTCAAGTGATATGTTTATGAAGTGCCAATACCTTGACGAGCTTACAGACAGCAAGGGTATAACCTTTGCTACGGGTACACCGATAAGCAATTCAATGGTTGAGCTTTACACAATGCAACGATACTTGCAGTACGATTTATTGAGAGAGTACGGTTATGTCAATTTTGACAGTTGGGCGGCTCAATACGGCGAAACAGTAACTACTATTGAGCTTACGCCGGAGGGAACGGGATACCGTTCAAAAGTCCGTTTTGCAAGGTTTAACAACCTGCCTGAGCTTATGTCAATGTTCAAGGAGTGTGCGGATATACAGACCTCGGATATGCTCAAACTTCCTGTACCAAATGTTGAGCATCACAACATTTCCGTTAAGCCATCAGAGTTCCAAGTCGAAATGGTTGAACAACTCGGAGAACGAGCCGAAAAGATAAGGGCAGGAGATGTTAAGCCGTATGTGGATAATATGCTAAATATCACTAATGACGGCAGAAAGCTCGCACTTGACCAAAGGCTTATTAACCCAACACTTCCCGACTTTGAGGGAAGTAAGGTAAATGAATGTGTGAGAAATGTTTATGACATTTGGGCAGAAAATTCCGATAAAAAGTCAACTCAGCTTGTCTTTTGCGACCTTTCTACACCGACTGCAAAAGGCTCGGTTGAGGTAACAGATGCAGAGGTAACGGATAATGAGGATATTTCCGAAACATTCAAAAACATCTATGTTGATATTCGCAATAAGCTGATTGCAAAAGGTGTACCTGCCGAAGAAATAGCTTTCATTCACGAGGCTAACAATGATAAGCAAAAGGCAGATTTATTTGCCAAAGTTCGTGCAGGTAAAGTTCGTGTTTTGCTCGGCTCAACACAGAAAATGGGTGCAGGTACTAATGTTCAGGATAAGATAATTGCCTCACATGATATTGATTGCCCTTGGCGTCCTTCCGACCTTGAACAGAGAGCAGGAAGAACAGTTAGACAGGGTAATGAAAACGATACCGTTCATCTGTACCGATATGTAACCGAGAATACCTTTGACGCATATCTGTATCAGCTCGTGGAAACAAAGCAGAAGTTTGTCGGTCAGGTAATGACAAGCAAAACCCCTGTTCGTTCCATTGAAGATGTTGACGAGGCGGCTCTTTCCTATGCCGAAATTAAGATGCTTGCAACAGGCAATCCCCACATTAAAGAGAAAATGGATTTGGATATGCAGGTGCAAAATCTTAAAATGCTCCAAAGCAATTACTACTCCGAAAGATTTGATCTTGAGGATAAGGTTACAAGAGAATATCCACAGGATATTGCAAGATACAATTCGCAGATAAAGGCTCTCAAGGTTGATATTGAAACTGCAAATAAAACCCTTAAAGCATCTGCCGATTATTTTAACGGTATGGATATTAACGGTGAGCATAGATCGGAAGAGCACACGTCTGAACTCCAGTCACCGGCTATGATAT
>CAMJES010000298.1 GCA_946404705.1 uncultured Ruminococcus sp.
CACCGAGATCTACACTCTTTCCCTACACGACGCTCTTCCGATCTGGCTGCTGCAGGGACGGAGCGCTAAAGCTTGCGGAGAGAATGTCGTTTAAAAAAGCTCTTCATATTCACGAGATTATCGGGAAGAATATAAATTACTGCGATCTATATATAAATGTACCGCTTGCGTTGTCTGCGCTTTGCGGAGAAATGATCTGAAAGGACAAAAAATGGCGGAAATAATCGGAGTGCGCTTTAAAAGCGCAGGAAAAGTTTACTACTTTTCGCCCGGAAAGCAGAAGCTTTCGGCAGGCGAAAAGGTCATAGTCGAAACGGCGAGGGGCGTTGAATGCGGCGAGGTCGTACTTTCCAACAAGCAGGTCGAGGAAAGTAAGATAGTAAAGCCGCTAAAGGATATAATCCGCAGGGCGACCGAAGCTGACCTTAAAACGGTCGAACAGAACAAGCTTAAAGAAAAGGACGCTTTTAAGATATGTCAAGAGAAGATCGCGGCGCATAAGCTGGATATGAAGCTTGTGGACGTTGAATGTACCTTTGACAACAACAAGATACTTTTCTATTTTACGGCGGAAACGAGAGTGGATTTCCGTGAGCTTGTAAAGGATCTTGCGTCGGTTTTCCGCACGAGGATAGAACTTCGTCAGATAGGCGTTCGCGATGAAGCGAAGCTGCTCGGCGGTCTTGGAATATGCGGAAGAGAGTTCTGCTGCAAGGCGTTTCTGGGCGATTTTCAGCCTGTTTCTATTAAAATGGCAAAGGAGCAGGGGCTTTCGCTCAACCCGACAAAGATTTCAGGTACCTGCGGAAGGCTTATGTGCTGCTTAAAACACGAGCAGGAGGCTTATGAAGACCTGCTCAAAACAACGCCGAAGGTCGGCGCATACGTCAGCACGGAGAAATTCAAGGGCTATGTCGAGGAGGTAAATCTTCTCACGGGAAAGCTTAAGGTTAAGCCCGAACGGTCAGACGATCCGCCTGCGGTTTTCGACAAGTCCGAGGTCACGGTCATTCGTGACGGCAAGATAAAGATCGACCGCGATGAAGCCAAGGCGCTTAAATCGCTTGAAGATAAATAAGGAGGACAGAATATATGATCATCAAAAAAGTAATCGATGCAAAGAAATTCATTGACAGCACCAAGGATAAGCTGGGCGAAACATGGGACAGCACAAAGGTTGCCATCAACAACACTAAGGAAAAGCTTTACGACACCAAGGCAAAGCTTTCGCAGTACAATGTTAAAAAGGTCAGAGCAATTGCTATTACTCTCGGAGTTATAAGCTTGGTTCTTTCCGCTGCGGCTCTTGCCGTTGCTATCGTTGCGCTCGTTAAATCCTGCAAGGCAAGGAAAAAATCAAATGTCGAAGATTACAGCTACTATATCGACGACCCCGATGATATCGAAAGCTACAGCCTTGGCGTTGACAGCAAGAAGATAGACGAGAGCAACATTCCCGATGACAACGAGGAATAATGACGAAAGGACAGTTTTATTATGGTAAATGCAAACGGAAATATTGTTGACGCAAAAACAGGAAAATCGGCAGGAAAGATTGTTGGAACGGTCGTTGTTATCCTTGTTCTGCTCGTAGTCGTGCTTAACTCGTTCACGGCGGTAACGGCAGGACATTCGGGCGTTGTCACAACATTCGGAAAGGTTTCCGACAACGTTCTGTCGGAGGGTCTTCACTTCAAGATACCGTTCGTTCAGAAGATAGTTCTCGTTGACAACCGTGTGCTTAAAGCCGAAGCCGACTGCTCCTCCGCTTCAAAGGACTTGCAGACCGTGCGTTCGACCATTGCCGTAAACTACAAGGTAATGAACTCCTATTCTGCGTCCGTTTATAAAAATATCGGCATGGACTATGAATCCGTTATCATAATCCCTGCCGTTCAGGAGTGCGTAAAAGCTATAACTGCGCGCTTTACCGCGGAAGAACTCATCACAAACCGCCAGAACGTCAGCGACCTTATGAGCGAACAGCTTAAAGAAAAGATAAGCTCTTACGGAATTGACGTTCAGATATTCAACATCATTTCATTCGATTTCACCGATGAATACAACGCTGCAGTTGAAGCGAAGCAGACTGCGCAGCAGAACGCTCTCAAGGCTGAGCAGGATCTCCAGAGGATCCGAGTTGAAGCTGAGCAGACCGTTGCCGAAGCACAGGCAGAGGCAGAGGCTTACAGGCTTAAATCCGAGCAGATAACGCCCGAAATTCTCCTTATGAGCTACATAGACAAGTGGGACGGCAAGCTCCCGACCGTTGCAAGCGGCGAAAACGGAACAATGATGATCGACCTTACAGCTTTGCTTGAACAAATTCAGAAGGAAAACAAGCAGACATCGTCCACTCCGGTTTATACTGCCCCCGAAACGAACGTCAGCAATGACGCTACAGCAGATATCGAAGAATAAAATCAATGCCCTGCGTTTAGGGAAGTACCGATAAAGAAGTTCTGTCGGTACCGAGCCGCCAACTTTGAGCTTTTCGTAATTGCCCAAGGCGTTTCCCCTTTCGCAGGGCGTTTTTGCAAAAGGTGAGCTATGGAAATAAAACTAAGGCTGAAAAACCTCGAAAGTGACGAGATAGGCGAAAGAGCCTGCGCATTTGCAGGAAATATGAACGGCGTGGACAGCGCAGAGTTTGACAGCGGCAGTAAAATCATTTCGATAACGCTTTCGCAGACCGGCTCGGAAAAGGTCGTGAAGGGCGCAGTTACAGGTTATATCGAAGCGATGGACAGAAGGATAGTCGTGACCGAAAATACGGAGGATATCCCTGCACCGAAAAAAACATCTTCAAAGGTCAGATTTTTCTGTCAGCTGACGGTTACGGTGCTGCT
>CAMJES010000299.1 GCA_946404705.1 uncultured Ruminococcus sp.
GAAAAGACCGAGGTTGTGTATGCGGATATTCCCAATATCGGAGAATATCTTGCACAGTCCCAGCTTTCACAGGCAATAGTCGGAAAGGCGTGTATGACAGGAGAGGTACCAAAGGACAGTGGATCCAAATGCTGCGTTATGGATAAAAACACAAACAGCTTTGCCGTTCTTCCCATAATGCCTTTGAAAGAGGTTCAGGCAGCTCTTTCCCAGATGGGATATTCCGAAATGTCCGCAAAGGAAATAGCAGATAAAATTGTCCGCAGCTATCGTGACGGTGACATTAAAGAACCCGAACAGGTAAAGGCACTGTCTGCCGAAAAGGTAACACCCTTTCAGACCACAAATGCAGAGCTTCAGGACTGTGGCTACTGCAAGACCAATGAGGGGATAATGATTATTCGTGAGAGCGAGGACGCATATAAATATATGTCCGTTGACAGGGACAGCTCTCTTGCCGATGTGGAAAAGGCTTTGCATGACAAATTCGGACTTGTGGACGATATTTCCGCAGCGGTGGTTATGAAAACTCTCATTGCAGATGAAATTGTGAAAACAGCCGAGCCTAAAACTATCGGTGATGATGTGACAATTTCACAGCTTACAAGCAAGTATGTTGAGATAACCCATGACGGGAAATCCGAAATGATGCCGAGAGATAAGCTTGATACCGATAAGCTGAAAGCTATGGATATTCCCGAAAAGACCATAGGGGATATTCAGAAATCCTTTGAAAAATCCGAGCATGAAGCACTTCACCCCGAACAGCAGAATCTTATGGGACTTATAGGGAATGCAAAAAATAAGCTCCTTGAAAAAGTCAAGGAAGGCGGCAGCAAGGTTATCGAGAATATCAAAAGTAAGGGACAGGAGCGATGACAAATGGCTAATATGGGTGTCCCCGAAAAGAAAATCTCACCGTATTTTTATGCGGCGGTTATCGGCTGCATAGTTGCAATGCCCATAGTAATGTGTTTCGGATATTTGCTTGACCTGTCAGCAGGAGATAATGGGAAAATTCAGATATTTGAGCTTCTGACAAATTCGGAGGAATATCTGGAGCAGGCTTCAATCGGCGGATTTTTCTCGGCAATGCTTCACGGAGGAATGACAGCAAAGGCAACAATAATCGGCTTCTTTGCAAGCCTAATTGTAATAATGTATGTCCTCATGGGTGACGGAAAGCGTTATCACAGAAAGGGCAGCGAACATGGATCCGCACGATGGGGCAGCAAGACCGAAAAGGATATTATTGCAGATACCAATGATTTTTACAACAACGTTATCTGTGCTTCGGATATTATGCTTGTGCTTGACAGAAAAAAGCGTGATAAGAATGAAGCCCAGACAGGCAAGAAAAAATCCGAGAAAAAGGACAAAAAGCCTAAACAGGAGAAAAAAACTGAAACCGTTTCTCACGATACAAATATAAAGGTATCTGTAAAAGATATTGTGTCGCAGAGCAAAGAAGCTGCCAAAATAAAGCCTATGCTTAATCTCAATCAGATGATTCTCGGCGGCTCGGGAACGGGTAAATCCCGATTCTTTGTAAAACCGAATTTGCTGATGTGCAACACATCATATATTGTGACCGACCCTTCGGGAGAGCTTGTTCAGGCTTGCGGACAGATGCTCATAAATCATGGGTATAAGATAAAGGTTTTCAATCTAAACGATATGAAGCACTCCAGTAACTACAACCCCTTTCACTATCTCAGGGACTACAACGGTGAAATAAACGCAAACAACGTAATCAAGATGATCAATGTTTTCATGATGAACACCAAAGCGGAGGGTGCAAGCGGAGGTGATCCCTTCTGGGACGATGCAACAAGGCTGCTGTTATCGGCATTATCCTTCCTGCTTATAGAAACGGGCACAGAGGAAGAACAGAATTTTGCGGGAGTTCTTGACCTTATTCATAAGGCGAAAGTTATAGAAGGTAAGGAAGAAGAAAAATCGGAGCTTGACCTCATATTCGACCAGAGGAAAGAAGCCGACCCTAAAGCTTTGTCGGTGCAGTATTATGACGAGTTCAAGCAGGCTGCGGGCAAAACTATGCAGAGTATTCTTATCTCAACAACCACAAAGCTGCAATATTTTAAGCTCCCCGATGTAAGGAATCTGACCTGTACTGATAATATCCACCTTGAAGAAGTGGGCGATGAATACACGGCACTTTTCATAGTAATTCCTTCATCGGACACAACGTACAACTTCTTGGCAGCAATGATGTACACACAATTATTTGACACATTGTATGACAGAGCCATAAATTTGTATAAAGGCAGGCTGCCTGTTCATGTCCGTTTTATGCTCGACGAGTTCGCAAATATCGGAAAAATTCCCGAGATAGACAAGATACTTGCAACGTGCCGAAAATTTGAAATATCCATTCAGATCATTCTCCAAAATCTTTCGCAGCTGAAAAAGATGTATAAGGAAGGCTGGGAGGAATTTGGCGGTAACTGCGATACTATGATATATCTCGGAGGTAAGGACCAGTTCACCAATGAATATATTTCAAAGGAGCTTGGCAAGGAAACTATTGACCAGCAAAGCATAAATCAGACCAAAGGCAAGCAGGGCAGCAGTTCATATAACAATGCAATTCTCGGAAGAGAGCTTGCAACACTTGATGAATTATCTGCCATGGATAACAATGACTGCATTGTAATGGTCAGAGGTTTGCCGCCGTTCTTTACGCACAAGTTTGATATTTCCAATCACCCCAGATATGCGGAGCTTGGCGAGCGGTGGAAACCCTCGGAGGGACAGACGGAGATGGATAATCCCTACATATATATCCTTGAGGATAAAATGTTTACGGTTCCCGAAAC
>CAMJES010000300.1 GCA_946404705.1 uncultured Ruminococcus sp.
GGCGACCACCGAGATCTACACTCTTTCCCTACCCGACGCTCTTCCGATCTCGGCGGTAAAGGAAACAGGAAACTTTCTGATCGACATTATGCCCGTGATGCTTGTTCCTGCGGCGGTCGAATTAATGGACTACTGGGGCATTGTCAAGCCGCAGATACTGAAATATATTATCGCAACGGTCGTTTCAACGGTGGTTGTGATGATAGTTTCAGGTCTTGTTACAGAGGGCATTATCCGTTTAAGAAAGAAGGCGAAGACGGAATGAAAGAGATGTTGTCAAACTTAGTCTTTTTCGGCGTTATATTAAGCATCGGCGCTTATATTCTTGGCGATGTTCTGAAACGGAAGTTCAAGTCGCCGCTTTTCAATCCGCTGCTTATCTCAACTGCGGTCACGATAGCAGTTCTTGCGTTATGCGGAATGGATTATGAAAGCTACTGCACGGGCGGAAAATATCTCGGATATTTTCTTACGCCTGCAACGGTCTGCCTTGCAATTCCGCTATATGAGCAGTTTGAAAAGCTGAAGAAGAACGCTCCTGCCATACTTATAGGCATAATCTCGGGAATGTTAACAAGCTTCTGTTCGATACTTGCAATGGCGCTGATTATGAAGTTTTCACACGAGGAATATGTCACGTTCCTGCCGAAGTCTATCACGACTGCGATAGGCGTAGGCGTTTCGGAGGAAATAGGCGGTTACGTCGGCGTAACTGCTGCAGTTATCGTTATAACGGGTATCTTGGGAAATCTTATCGCAGACGGAGTTTTCAAGCTTTTCCGCATAAAAGAGCCTGTCGCAAGGGGAGTTGCACTCGGAACGTCGTCGCATATCTTAGGCACGGTCAAGGCACTTGAACTCGGTGAGATCGAGGGGGCAATAAGCTCGCTTTCCGTTGTAACGGCAGGAATTTTTACGGTAATCTTTGCGCCGATGTTTGCAAATTTCATTTAAGGAGAAAAATCTGATTATGTATAAGCTTGCAGTTTTTGATATGGACGGAACTATACTTGATACGCTTGAAGACCTTAAGGACAGCGTAAATTATGCTCTGTCGGAATGCGGTTATCCGCAGCGCACTTATGACGAAGTACGCCGTTTTGTCGGAAATGGCATACGAAAGCTTATCGAGCGCGCCGTTCCCGAGGGAGTGAGCGTTTCCGATATCGACCGTGTTCACGAGGTTTTTACGGGACATTACAAAGTGCATTGTGCGGACAAGACCAAGGCTTATGACGGAATAAAGCCGCTGCTTGAAGAGCTTCGTGCGAACGGCGTAAAGACCGCCGTTGTATCGAACAAGGCTGATTACGGCGTTCAGGAGCTTTGCAAGGAATATTTTGACGGTTTGTTCGATTATGCGGTTGGAGAACGCGAGGGAATACGCAGGAAGCCTGCGCCCGACTCGGTGAATGAAGCTTTAAGAGTGCTTGGAATACCGAAAAACGAGGCTGTTTATATCGGTGACTCGGACGTTGACTATGAAACGGCGGTGAATGCAGGTTTGCCGTGTATTTCCGTGCTTTGGGGATTCCGTGATGAGGAGTTCCTGCGCTCAAAAGGCGCATCGCTGTTCGTTCGCGAGCCGAGCGAGATTCTAAGTATAGTTTTGGGAAAAGCTGATTGATGAAAGGCGGATAAAAATGTACACACCTAACGAAAAGCGCTATGAAAAAATGGTTTACAACCGATGCGGAAAGAGCGGCTTAAAGCTTCCTGCCGTTTCGCTCGGACTTTGGCAGAATTTCGGTCACGGCGGAGTTTTTGAGAACATGGAAAAAATGATACATACCGCTTTTGACCTCGGAATAACACATTTTGACCTTGCGAACAACTACGGCCATCCGTACAACGGCAGCGCCGAGGAGAATTTCGGCAGGATACTCGACAGGGGAATGAGAGCTTACCGTGACGAGCTTTGCATTTCGACAAAGGCTGGCTATGAAATGTGGGCAGGTCCTTACGGCGACAGAAATGGTTCGCGAAAGTATCTCACCGCTTCGCTCGACCAGAGCCTTAAACGTATGAAACTTGATTATGTTGATATTTTCTATCATCATGTTTTTGACCCGAACACTCCGCTTGAAGAAACCGCGCTTGCGCTTGACAATGCCGTAAAGCAGGGAAAGGCGCTTTATGTCGGTATATCAAACTATAATTCGGAGCAGACGAGGGTGATATCCGCTTATTTCAAGGAGCTTCATACGCCGTTTATCGTCAATCAGCCGTCCTATTCAATGCTCAACCGTTGGATAGAGCGTGACGGACTGGACAGCTATGCAGAGGAAAACGGCATAGGTCTTGCGGTGTTTTCGCCGCTTTACCAAGGCTTCCTCACGAGCCGCTATTTAAAGGGAATTCCTGCGGATTCAAGGGTCGGCAGGGGAGCGACTTGGATAGCAAACGAGCTTGACGAAAAGATGATAAGCCGCCTTAACGGACTTAATGATATAGCCGCAAAGCGCGGACAGACCTTGTCGCAGATGGCTCTTTCATGGGTACTGCACAACAAGGCGGTCGCAACGGTGCTTATCGGTGCGAGCCGCCCCGAGCAGATAGCGGAAAATGTCGCTTGTATAGAGCATCTTGATTTCACCGAAGCGGAAATTTCCGAGATAGAAGAGTTGCTTAAATAAAAAATGATCGCCGCAGTTTTTTCTGCGGCGGTTTGTGTTTATACTAATCTTTAATCGTTCTATAGACAAATCCGCGAGATAGAATGCGCCAGATCAAGGAAAACGACTGATACTAATTCCAAACCAACCGTAAGACTAAATACTCGGATATAATAATCCAATTCTGCGTCAGACTCCCT
>CAMJES010000301.1 GCA_946404705.1 uncultured Ruminococcus sp.
ATCATAGCCGGTGACTGGAGTTCAGACGTGTGCTCTTCCGATCTCCTTCGGCGACTGTCTGAGCCACCAGTTGTCGGCTTTCTGACCTGCAAGGCGTGTGCAATGGATTCTCGACTGCTGACCTGCGCCGATTCCGACTGCCTGACCATCCTTGACGTAGCAAACGGAGTTGGACTGTGTATATTTAAGCACGATAAGCGAGATAAGAAGGTCACGCTTCTTGTCATCGGGAATATCCTTGTTGTTCGTAACGATGTTTTCAAGGAGAGCGTTGTCGATAGGAAGCTCGTTTCTGCCCTGCTCGAACGAAATGCCGAACACCTGCTTTGTTTCTATAGGTGCAGGCTTATAGTTCTCGTCAATTTTGATGATGTTGTATGTGCCTTTTCTCTTGGATTTGAGAATTTCAAGCGCTTCATCGGTATAGCCGGGAGCGATAACGCCGTCCGAAACCTCGCGCTGTATCATCTTTGCGGTGCATACGTCGCATACATCGGAAAGTGCGATAAAATCGCCGTAGGAGGACATTCTGTCAGCGCCTCTTGCTCTTGCGTAAGCGCAGGCAAGCGGTGAAAGTTCGCCGAGGTCGTCTACCCAGTAGATTTTCTTAAGCGTATCGGAAAGCGGAAGTCCGACAGCTGCACCTGCAGGAGAAACGTGCTTGAATGAAGTCGCTGCGCAGAGTCCCGTTGCCTTTTTAAGCTCACGGACAAGCTGCCAGCCGTTGAAAGCGTCAAGGAGATTTATATATCCCGGCTTGCCGTTGAGGACTTCGATAGGAAGGTCGGAACCGTCCTCCATAAAAATTCTTGAAGGCTTCTGATTGGGGTTACATCCGTATTTAAGCTGCATTTCGTTCATGTTTATACTTCCTTTCAACCGTTTTTATTCACAATTCTTGTATCGGACTCGCCAGTTGCAAGCTCTATATAGCGTACAAAAAGCGAAACCTTGTTATCTGCGTTGAGCGATTCCCAAACCATATCGGTGAAGCCGTCAATGTCAAGGTCGGTCATATCGACAAGCTTCGGCTCGCCCTCAAAGCTCGGGAGCGGATTTCCGTCACCCATATAGGTGTGGATAAAGTGACCTGTGCCGTTGAGCGGCTTCTCGTAGGAGAATGTGAAGCGCTCGCGGCAGTCGGGGTTGCCGTCTGCGGATTTGAGGATAGACATTGAGTAGTCGCCGCACTTGTTGCAGACAATGCCCGAAATTCTCGGTGTGTAGTTCGGTGCGTCATCCTCGTATTCTCTTGTGCGGAGAGATTCCTCGAAGGTCTTTCCCTCTTTCATAAGGTCATAAATTGTATCGGTCTGGTCGCCGTTCGTTACGATAGTTGCGCCGTCAAGCACACGAACCGGTGAATATATGATAAGGTGCGGATCGACCATTTTTGACGGGTCGAAAGCCTCCGTGCGTATGCCGTCAGCGGTCGGGAGGAAAACTCTGTTGCGGCTGTTCTCGCTTCTGCCCATAATGAAATAGGCGATAACAGCGTTCTTGCCGTCAGCCGACTTGCCGATGATGATTCCTCTGCCCGGGTAGGCGTTTGCTTTAAGCTCGTTTTCGATTGAAAGTTTTTTCATTGTAAAATTCCTCCCTGTTAAAATCTGCCAAGATAGCAGGTCGTTTTGTATTTAAGCTCAATACTGCCGAAGTCGTTCATTTTTTGGAACAGCTGCCTAAGCTCCCAAACGTAGCCGTCATAGCCGACATCATCGGGGCGAAGCGCATAAGAGCGTGAGAGCGTGTTGCCGACAAAGCCGTCCTCGTCATAGGCAACGCTATGCTCAAACTCGACATATTCGACCTCGGAGAAGTATTCGTTCCGCAGAAAAGCGTCGCCCTCTTCGCAGGAGAGTTTGCCTGAGTGACCCTTGTAGCCGCAGTAGATACGGCTTATCGTGTCACGCTCACGAACGATATCGTCAATAATTTTCTCGTTGAAGATTATTGCAACTCTGCCGTTCGGTGTGAGTATGCGCCTGCACTCAGCCTTGAAACGCGTTTCGTCAAACCAATGGAAAGCCGTTGCCGCCGTTACAAGGTCTATCGTGTGTTCGGAAATTCCTGTGTTCTCCGCAGTCGCTTCGATGACCCTTGCCGCAGGAACGTTGCGCTGCAATCTCACGAGCATATCCCTGTTAGGCTCAACTGCGATGACGTTCGGCGTTTTTGTAAGCAGCAGCTTTGTGAATTTTCCCGTGCCTGCGCCGATATCTGCAACGCTTTCAGCACACGTTTTCGTGAAAAGCCAATCGACAAGCTCGGTCGGATAGGACGGACGGTATCTGTCGTAAATATCGGCTTTTCCCGAGAATTTATCTTCATTCATTGACGTATGCCTTTCCGTCTTTTATGGTTATCTTGTCCTGACAGAAGAGCGAAACTGCCTTCGGAAGAAGCTTCCATTCAACGTTTTCCATTATCCTGCGCTGCAAAACTTCGGGCGTATCGTCATTTTCGACATTGACCGTTCCCTGCAGGATAATTGCTCCTGCGTCAGCTTCTTCGTTTACGAAATGTATCGTTGCGCCGCTGACCTTTACGCCGTATTCAAGAGCCTTTTCGTGAACTTTAAGCCCGTAGAAGCCCTCTCCGCAGAATGACGGGATAAGCGCAGGGTGAACGTTGATTATCTTATACGCATATTTCTTTGTAACGCACTCGTCAAGGATAGTCATAAAGCCTGCAAGCACCACAAGGTCGGCTTTTTCGCTGTCGAGAGCGTCCAGTATCGCCTTGCTGTAAGAAACGCTGTCGGCATATTCCTTCCGTGCGATAACTCTTGTCGGGATA
>CAMJES010000302.1 GCA_946404705.1 uncultured Ruminococcus sp.
AGAGCCTTTCCGTGAATTATCTTAGAGTCGTCATCGGGGTTGATAAGGATAGACGCAAGCACGTTTTCATCGCATTGACGGATTATCTTTTCATCCGTGCAGGCGGTGACAACGCAGTTTGCGAACTTGAACGAATTTGCGGCAAGCCTTTGTGCATCGGTCACGGTCAAAGTCGTTCCGCCGAAAACGTTGAGATATGTAGTCGATTCAAAATCGAAGTCTATACCTTCGATAACAGCGTCCTGTCCTATCACCTCAATAAGAAGCGCTTTGTTTTTTTCTGCCATCATTACTCCTTATCCTGCTGTGCCTTAAGCAAGTCGCGAATCTCAGTAAGAAGAAGCTCTTCCTTGGTCGGCTCGGGAGCCTTCGGCGGCTCTGCAGGTTTCTCGACTTCCTTTTTCTTTAAAGCGTTTATAAACTTAACGATAAGGAAAATACAGAATGCGGTCAGCAGGAAGGAAACAACCGACTGGATAAACGCACCGATATTGATATAAGGATGATTTCCCCACGGTATCGTGATCCCAAGGTTATTGAAGTTTATTCCTGCGAGGATCATTCCTATGATCGGGGTGAAAATATCGCCTACGAGCGAATTAACGATCGAAGTGAAAGCGCCACCCACGATAACACCGACTGCAAGGTCAACAACATTGCCTCTGCTGATAAATTCCTTGAATTCTTGGATAAAGCCTTTTTTGTCTGCCATTAATGATCGTCCTTTCATCAAATAAACTTATTTAGTATAATATCATATATTTATGTCGAATTTAATAACATTATATATAAAAATAATGAAAAAAGCAGTTCTGACGGTTTGAGCCGTGAAACTGCTTTTGCTGTTATATTTTATATGTATTCGGACTTACTTTCTCTTGCACTTTTTATTGTTTGCAGGCTTTGAAGCAGGCTTTGCTGCAGCGGGCTTTTCAGCGGCTTTAGCAGCAGGCTTTGAAGCGGACTTGCAGAACTTCTGGAATGCGAGAGCCTTGTCGATGCTGCCGTCTATCTTGATCCTGCCCGTTGTGTAAGCGTGAACAGCGTCAAGCGTACCCTCAACGATACCGAGGAGATCAACAGCCGAAGCGGTAAGGATAAAATCTCTGTCATAGTATTCATAAGGCTCAACATAGATTTTTTCGTCAAGGATCTCAATGTAGTAAGCACCTTCGCCCTCGCCCGTAATATGGATCTCGGCAGCGATATGATCCTTATAACCCTTAGCGGACTTTTCTGCCATGATTTCCTTTGCCTTGGCAACGATCTGTTCGTATGTCATAATCATTTTCCTTTCCTTTTTCAAAAATTTATTATCAACAATGATATTATGATACTACTTTTTCCTTTAAAAATCAATGTTTTTCGGGCAATTATGGATATTTACACAAAAAAACCGTTCAAACGCGCTTTGTTTATATTGACATTTTAAGTTAAAACCTGTATAATAGAAAAACAATATTTTCTATATAAAAAATTAAAAGCTGAAATGAGCTGCGGCAAAAACGAACACAGCCAAAACTGCCGCATATCATTAGGAAACCGCTGATTAAAGCGAAGCGTTCGTTTCGCCGTTTTGAGAAATGTACGAGTTTACATCTTTGAGGACATTTGGAAAAACGGCAGAAACGTATTAATCAGCGGTTCCTTAGAAAGGAATTACGTTTTCTATACCCGAAAACAGTTTGACTATGGATTACAAAATAGAAGGAGAATACTCTCCGTTACTTACGGTCTTTCTCAATAAAAACGAGCTACTCTGCGCAAAGGACGGCTGCGAAGGCTGGCGTTCGTCCGGTATATGCGAGATACATACAGCCGACAATATTTTCGACGCTTTGAAAAACAGGCTTTCCGAAGATAATCTTTTTCAAAGGAAATATACCTCGTCCGTTAACAACGCCGAAATAACGCTTCTCCCCGATAAAACGCCCTGCACGATATTTCCCGTTAATGCTGACGGAAGCTGCTCTCTCCTGCTTGAACGAACCGCTTTTCTTGCCTCGACCGGAGATGCAAAGCTGACGCCTTTTATCTCAAAAACGTTCGGAGAAAAACGCTTTGAGCTTTGCGCTGTCACAGGATCGGGAACTGTATTCGCGCAGTTTTCAGGAAACGTTATAAAGCGCACTCTTTCCGAAGATGAATTTCTTTTTGTCCGCGCAGAACAGCTTGCCGCCTGCGAAAAAAGCTGCAAGCTTGAAACAAGTGAGAACGAAAGCGGAATTATACTGAAAATATCGGGCGGACATATCCTGCTTTATACCGTAAAAAGATAAACAAACACCGCACAAAGCTTATGTATTTGCTTTGTGCGGTGTTTATTAACTCTCAAGAAAGCTGCGCAGCGACAAAAGCAGCTTTTTTTCGCGCCTTGATACCTGCACCTGCGTCATTCCAAGCTTTTCGGCGGTCTGCGTCTGCGTAAGATCTTTGTAATAACGGTAATAGATAAGCAGACGATCCTGCTCGGGAAGAGCCTGCAAAGCCGCGTGAAGCGAAAGCGTTTCTGCCATTTCCTCATCACCGGCCTCGACCGCGATATCAAACTGACCGCCGTCATTTTCATCATCGGACGGTGTGAGCGAAAGCACAGGCCGCGCGGCGCATACAGCTTCGACAATGCTTTCCTCGCTCTCGCCAGAAAGCTCGGCAAGCTCGGATATAAGCGGCTCTCTGCCGTATTTGCGGCTGAAATCCTCCTTTATGCGCGTTATCTTCAGCGAAAGCTCTTTTATGCTGCGGCTGACCTTGACTGTGCCGCCGTCACGGAAAAGCCGCT
>CAMJES010000303.1 GCA_946404705.1 uncultured Ruminococcus sp.
TCGTAATTACGGAAAAGTTTATCGTATTGTTTTCAAGGTCAAGATATGCAGCTATATCATCAATGCCCTTTATCTCGGCAAAAGATGTTATAGGCTTCTCCGCACCGTAAACGTGCATGGTCTGCTCGTCAATGTTTATGTCAATTGCCTTGATACCCTCTGTCTGCGAATACTTTGCAAACTCGGCTTCGGTTATCTGTATGCCGCCGAGAGCGCATAGATCCATAAACAGCTTATCCGAATTGGTAATTACATTTTTTACTGCTTCTTCGGTAACATCATTTGCAATGTAGTACCTGTTTGTGTCATTCTGAGAAACTGCAAGTACTACGCTTACAGCAGCCGCCTTTTCTTCAAGGATTCTGTCAAGCTCGGTTGTTCCCACATGAAGCATATCCTCAAAGCTCAGCACAGATAAATGGTCCCGATTCATCTGTTCAAGAGAATCATATTTTTCTGTTTTTGCAAGCTCATTGTCAATGTAGTAGGAAACGGAAAAGCTCTCAAGGTCTGCCTCCATCTGCAAGCTGTGATCTCCCTGTTCCTCCGAACCTATCTCGGTATATCCGATAGCAATGTGCTTCATATCCGAGAAATCTGCTGTGCTTGAAAACTCAGCATCAAGAAAATCCTCGATATATTTCTTTGCCATATCAAGCTCGGATACAACAGTTTTTTCACCATTGCCAAGATACTGTCCGTTTCTGTGAAGCTCATATTTATCCACATTTGATGTTACGGAATACTCCCTGTTTCCCATACGCTCGGTTTTGGAAATGCCCACATCATCGGGATATACGCCTTTCATGGAAACAACTTCTACATCTGCGCCCTTGTATCTGTATCTATCACCGATTGTAATATCCTCGGCGGTTCTTTCGGCAGCAGGCTGCTCCTGTTCCTTTTCAATGCTCTTTGCTTCGTATTCACGAACAGTATTTGCAAACAGATTAAGCAGTCCCGGGTGAGTGGTAAGGTAATTAGCGTTAATTCCCATACGCATATTATCGGAGAGCATTCCTATGATTTCATTTCCCCAGTTATAGTTTTCCTTTGAAATGCGTCCGTCAAAATCCTTCTTGTAAAGATTTGCAGCAACAACTACCTGAATTCTTTCAAGGGAATATCTCTCCAGAAGCTCTGTCAATGCGGCATTACTGTCAAGAGAGTTATTGTTGTAGTGCTTGCTCAGAAACGCATCAATATCATGCGCACACGCAAGGTTCTCCTTTCGGAACAATGCAATGTTTTCTCTTTCGATTGATTCGGCTATTTTGTCAGCAGTCAAAGTCAACAGTTCTGCCACATCTGAATAACTGTTGAGGTATTCATCACTTGTCCAATCATCATATAAATCGGAAAGAGTGTTCTTTGAGGAAAGGAGTGCATTTATCTGCTTTTCGGTAAGACTGAGCTTTTCTTCGGTTATGTAAGTCTGAATATTATCCTTTGTGCTTATCTCGTAAGCCGATTCAATAAGCACAGCGGGAGATTCCTTCTTCATATCTTCAAGAAATGCCTTCCATTCGGCAGTTACCTTGTTAGCCAGCTTTTCTTCGGGAGTGAGATTATCATACTTTTCGTGATAGTCTGCAAAACCGTTCCACGCTTCATCAACAAGTACATTTCTGTCCTTGTCTATGATGATACCAAAGGTTTCATCGCCATAGTTTTCATTTTCAAGCAGGAAAAGCTCCTTGCCATCAACGGTTTCGGTATCTACCACATACCATGTGCCCTCATAACCGTCGATTATAAGAGAATCACTGTCTGTGGAAATTTCACCTTCAAGTGACTTCTTCGCCTTCTGTACAGCGGGAGTGTGTTCTTCCAGATATGCCTGAATAGTCAGTTCCTGATATCTTCTGACAACATCATTATTGGGGTTTATGTAAGAATTTGCATAATCCTCAAAATATCCCGAATGTGTATCTATAATATTCTGCTTGCAGTTCTGATAGATATATTCAAGGAAGTTTTCCGAATTGTATGCAGCGAGAACATCATCTTCGGTAACGGTGATGTCTATAAATTCACCATCGCCGCCGTCACCTTCCTCATTGAAATATACCCATGAAAATGCTTTGCTGTCGGGGTTGTAGATTATATCATTGGGATAACGATTGTCCACATGAGGAAATCTTGTCTGAATGATGATGTTATTTTCATGTCTTTCCCTGTCGGCAGCACGTTCTTCATCATCGGCTCTCCAGTGTTCAAGCTGATTTTCTGTGTTAGTATAATCTATGCTGTGAGCATCCGCATATTCAAGTGCTTTGTCAACAGAAGAAAATGTGGGACATCTGCCCTCATCATCAAGATATACAGCTCTTTCCTCATTCGTTTCGGGGTCATATTCTGAAATGTAATAGTCCATATTTTCCTCGTCGGAAACGATACGGAAGAAAGAATTTTCCTCAATGCGGATCGCTGTGGGGTGGAAGAACTCATTGTCGGGGTCAAGGAACATATTCCTTGCCTCACGCAGACTTTCAAAGCCTGCGGTTTCCCCTGTCTGCATATTGCGGATATTCACAAAGCCGTTGGTGTCGGCAATGCGTTCATATCCCTTTTCCCGCAGCTCATTCACAAGGTCCATATTCTGAATGTTATCAATAATTCTGCGTACAAGGGCGGCATTATTCTCACCCACTACCGTAAGAGTTGCACTGTTGCCGCTTATCCTTCCCGAGAATTTCATAGATGAATCCCCGGCAATGATGTTTGCAGATCGGAAGAGCGTCGTGTAGGGAAAGAGTGTAGATCTCGGTG
>CAMJES010000304.1 GCA_946404705.1 uncultured Ruminococcus sp.
AAGATTGTCGGCTTGATTTTTTCCAAATTTTAAATGGTGTTTAGTATAATACTAAACACCAATAGAATACAGGAAAAATCTGCGCCGAAATCCAATATATCCAAGATTGTCGGCTTATTTTTTTCAAATTTTAAATGGTGTTTATTATAAAGTGTTTATTTTCACATCGGCTATCAAAAATCTATATAATATAAAACCAGCTTTCGTCCACCTCAAGCTCTGCGCGCTGTATTGGGTGAGAAGCGTCATAATTGAAGCGAAGCTCCTGATTTTTTATGCTGACCCTTGCGCCCTCGGGGATAGATTTGGTGATGAACGCATTGCCGCCCACAACAACATTCTTTCCGACAACAGTTTCGCCGCCGAGAATGGATGCGCCCGAGTAGATCGTAACGTTATCGTCAATTGTCGGGTGACGCTTTTTGCTTTTGAGCTTCTGACCGCCCCTTGTAGAGAGCGCGCCGAGAGTAACGCCCTGATATATCTTCACATTATCGCCGATAACGGTGGTTTCTCCGATAACGATGCCCGTGCCGTGGTCGATGAAAAAGTATTTGCCTATCTGCGCACCGGGGTGAATGTCAATTCCCGTTACGCTGTGCGCATATTCCGTCATTATTCTCGGGATAAGCGGTATATTCAGCAGATAAAGCTCGTGCGCGATCCTGTTCACCATAACGGCAAAAAGCCCCGGATATGAAAAAATTATCTCATCCTTGTTGAACGCGGCAGGGTCGCCGTCAAACGCCGCTTGAACATCGGTATCAACATATTCCCGAATTTTCGGTATCGTTCCGAGAAATTTCAGAGCAAGCCGCTCCGCTTCATCGGATATATCGCTCTCATCCGCATTTTCAAATTCGGGAACATATCGAAGCACTATGGATATCTGCTTTATAAGATTATACAGCACATCTTCAAGAAGCATTGTCATATTGTTCCTCACCGTGTAGATTCGGTATGTTCCGTTTTTGAAATAGCCGGGAAAAATGATGTTGCGAAGCTTGTCCACGATCTCGATAATGACCTCTTTTTTCGGGTGGTCGAAGGTATGTATGTTGTCGATATCACGATCCTGTTCATAGTCGGAGAGAATATCCCCTATCAGTTTGTTGACCTCGGTTTCAAGCTTGTGCATAATATGCGCCCTCCGTTCAAAATGTACGGACGGCAGGCTTATCCGTCTGCCGTCCGTATAGAAATATAAATTTAAGGAGTTATAAAGAATTGGAATGATTATGTAAGCGAGCGTATCGCCCGAACCAGTCTGTCAATGTCCTCGGGGGAATTATACAGCGCAAGAGTTGGGCGGACAACTCCCTCCAGTCCGTAAGAACGCAGGATAGGCTGCGCGCAGTGGTGTCCCGTTCTGACTGCAATGCCGTATTTGTCAAGGTGCTGTCCGACCGTTTCATTGTCATAGCCGTCAAGAACAAAGGAAAGTGCGCTTGATTTCTGTGAAGCCGTGCCGATAAGGTGCAGACCGTTGATCTTTGCAAGCTCCTTCATACCGTAGGAAACAAGCTCATGCTCATAGCGGCTAACCTCGGGCATACCTATTGAGTTAAGATACTGCAGCGCAGCGCCCAGTCCGACAGCGTCCGCAATGCTTGCCGTGCCTGCTTCAAATTTGTTCGGCGCAGGATTGTATATAGTACGCTCAAAGGTAACGTCAGCTATCATATTTCCGCCGCCCTGATAGGGTCTTGCAGCTTCGAAAAGCTCTTTCTTGCCGTAAACAACGCCTATTCCCGTGGGAGCATATATCTTGTGTCCCGAAAATACGAAGAAATCCGCGTCAAGTGCAGTCACGTTCACGGGTATATGCGCCACCGACTGCGCACCGTCTATAAGTATCCTTACACCGTGAGCATGGGCTATGGAAATAAGCTCCGCAACGGGAGTTATCGTTCCAAGAACATTTGAAACGTGAGTTGCGGAAACGAATTTCGTCCGCTTTGTGAACAGCTTTTCATATTCGGAAAGAATTATCTGCCCCGACTTGTCCACAGGCGCAACCTTTATGACCGCTCCCGTTTCCTGCGCGATAAGCTGCCATGGGACAATGTTTGCGTGGTGTTCAAGCAGCGTTACGATTATCTCATCGCCCTTGTTAAGATACTGCTTGACATAAGCGTTTGCAACAAGATTAATTCCCTCGGTCGTTCCTCTTACAAAAACGATGTTGTTCTTGTCGGGCGCACCGATAAATTCGGCAACAGTCTGCCTTGCGCCTTCGTAAGCGTCCGTGGAGCGCGCCGCGAGAGTGTGAGCGCCCCTGTGAACGTTGGAATTTTCGTGAGTATAATACTCCGTAAGTCGATCTATGACCTGCTGCGGACGCTGCGTAGTGGCACCGTTGTCAAGCCACACAAGGTCGTGGCCGTTTATCTTTTCACCGAGAATAGGGAAGTCACGGCGTATCTGTTCAAGCGTTTTCGTGCCGACAATTATAGAATTATTGCCGCCCTGTTTGAAATTGCCGCTTTCAGCCGATTTTGCCTGCGATTTCGGTGCAGAATTGCTCTCCGACTGCGCCTGCGATACCACAACGGGAGAATATCCCGAAGCTTTCGGCTGAACGGGTGCTTTTTCCTCTCTGTAAATGCCAAAACCGTCAAGTTCCGATACAACAGTATCAAGATTACTCTCGTCAAGCGTGTATTTCGGACTGAATAAATCATGCTCCGAAACCTGAGCCGCAGAAGTTATGTCGGTAAACGGCAGGGTTGCCGCATTTAAATTTCCAACGGGAGAAAATCCGTCAAGCGG
>CAMJES010000305.1 GCA_946404705.1 uncultured Ruminococcus sp.
CAGAAACTGCAGAAACGCTGTTGTCTGATGAAGGTGCAAATCTGACAGTTGCAAGAGATGGATTGCAGGCGGTCAGAATGTTCCAGGAGAAACCGGAAGGTTATTTTGACGCAATTCTGATGGATATCATGATGCCTGTAATGGATGGGATTACTGCGACAAAAACAATCCGGTCACTGAAACATCCAGATGCTGAGACGATCCCGATTATTGCCATGACAGCAAATGCATTCAGAGAAGATAAAGAAAAGTGTCTGGCAGCAGGAATGAATGCTCACTTGGCAAAGCCTATAAAAATTGAAAACATAAAGGGAATTTTGTGTGAATATTGTGTGTAGTGGTTGCAACTTTTCAAATCTGTATACCCATTTTTCAGCAGAGGGGTATAATAATTTTACAGAAAGTATTGCACCTCAGAGTCTTCGTTAAGCTTTATGAAAGCAGGCTAAAAAATCGTTAAACGGTTGTTTTTATTGGATTAAGGGCGAAAAAAGTATCATCATTCAGTAAGAAACAATGAGAATTGTGGAAGAAAATCCAGCACTGCGGATACTATCACCTTGCACTTGCAAGTACTAACATTTATAATGAAAAATATGAAATTTATAAGACAGAAAGTAATGCAAAAGGAAGGCGGGATAGTAAAGAATGAATGAAATTATAGAAAGTTTATACAACAGAAAATCAGTGAGAGTATATGAAGAAAAAGCAATCCCAAACGAGATGAAGAATGTGATTTTAGAGGCAGCTATGCAGGCTCCGACAGCAGGATGTCAGCAGTTATATACAATTTTGGATATTACAGATCAAAATTTAAAAGAAGCACTTGCAGAAAGCTGCGACCACCAGCCATTTATTGCAAAGGCACCGATGGTTCTGGTGTTCTGTGCAGATTGTAAGAAGTGGTATGATGCTTATCTGGAAGCAGGGTGCAAACCAAGAAAACCGGATGTAGGAGATTTGATGCTTGCGGTAACAGATACAGCCATTGCGGCACAGAATGCAGTGGTAGCAGCAGAAAGCTTTGGCATTGGTTCCTGTTATATTGGCGACATTATGGAGAATTGCGAAGAGCAGAGAAAACTCTTACAATTGCCAGAATATGTATTTCCGGCAGTTATGATAGTATTTGGCTGGCCTACAAAGCAACAAATGAAGCGTAAAAAACCAGAACGGTGTGAACAGAAACATATTGTGCATGAGAATACATATCGTAATATGGAGGGGGATGAATTGCGAGAGATGTTAGCATATAAGTGTAAAAACAGCACCTACGAAGAGTGGTGCAGTGCATTTTGTAATCGAAAGTATAATTCAGACTTTTCGAAGGAAATGAGCAAATCAGTAACAGAATATTTGGAGCAGTTTAGATAAGGTGCCGTTTAGGATGTCATTTAGGGACGGGTTTTTCTGGCTTTTTTTGACCTCGCAGGATAAAAATTGGGAAGGTGAAAAGTTTCACTTTCCCAATTTTTTTAATATGTGCGCCTTGCGGCGCACGCTTCGTTTGCGCGCCATGGGCGCGCTCTCGCAGGTGAAAGTCGTGTGTTCTGCAAGCTGTTATCAGCTTGCCAGTGAAAGTCTGGTCAAGGTAATCGCCAGTGAGCCTTGTAGCGAGCCGCCAATGCTTTTGGGTGACTGATTGTGTTGAAGCGAGGTATGCCTGTGAGAAACAGGTGCAAAATAACAGTCCGTACACGATATCTTCTTGCAAACTCTGCAAAAGCACGAATACGGGGCTTATCGAGCATACATCCGGTGAAAGGAAATTCAGAACATTCCCAACAGCCGTTCAGCCCTTTTTCTTTACAACAGTTATAGTTTTTGCACCAGCCGTGGCTTTCACAGCCTCCGTTTTGGCAACCTACACAGCCTTTATTTTCGGAACAAACGCAACACGCTAGACCACAAAATGCAATAGATTTCATTATTGTGCCGCCTCCCATTCTGCTGTGAATTGTCTGATTGTTTGCTGACGGTTGGCACGATCATCACTTACTGCTCTCGTTGCGATCTCAAAGAGCTTATCGCTGAGCTGCCACTTTTCCCGTGTGCGGTTATACTCTCCAAAGAGCGCAAAAGCGGTAGCACCAAGAGTATAGACGTTCGTAATTTCATCAATATCGGCTCCGAGCTGATGTTCTTCCGGGGATTGGAAGCGAGAGCTGCCCCACATATGTCCCATATCGTTGACACACGGTTGTTTGCGGAAAAGGTCAATATCGCAGATTGTAGTCTTTCCGTTCACAAAATCATACATAATGCTGCCGTCATAAAAATCTATGGCTACATAATTGCGCGAGACAACACATTCCAAGAAGCTCAATATGTCGCTGAACACAGCGAGCCTGTCATTGATGGGAAGCTGAATAAAGCGACGATATGCCGCGGGGTACATTCTGCCCATACAATCGCCATCAGCCCACTTGAATACCATAGCGAACCCGTCGCCAATTTCCTTGGCTTCAATAAGCTCAATCAGATTCTCGTGCTTCAGATCGCTGTAAATCGGGAGAGTAGCTTTCAATCTGGAGATAGCATCTGCAGGATCGCCGCCGTACTGCTCGGTAGGAGCACCGGCGAACTTTACAAAATAACGCTGACCGTCTTTTTCAGTACCAAAGCAGATGTTTCCGGAATCCTGGTCATCGTAAACCTTGAACACCGTTCCATACTCTTTCATAAAGCTGAAATCAAAAGTACTTTTCAGCTTGAAAGGAATCCCGTCGATGTACTGCAGATAATACCC
>CAMJES010000306.1 GCA_946404705.1 uncultured Ruminococcus sp.
AAATTCTTGCAGAATTAACGTAAACTTTTGTCCGCTTCGCGGTTTTAACGACATACTTGGTTTTCGCAATAATTACGCATTACGAATTACGAATTACGCATTAATCAAATGTTACTTTTTCTCCGAAAGTGTTATTCCGTTTTTGCCAAGCGGTATTTCGTGGTCAAGTCCGACAAATTTACCGTTCTCCTGCCATAATACTTCCTTGACAAAGTTATATTTCTCCGTATCCCATGTCACAAAGTCGTCCTTTACAAGTCCCCCCGTATCGCCCGAATTTGCGTTGAAACACCAGAATGTATGGTTGATCTTATTCTTCTTGATAAACGTGCGCAGATGCGTCATCCATGTCAGGTTTGGCTCGGTCATAAAGCCGCCCCACTCGCCGATAAGCAGCGGTGCGATGCCTTCTTCTTGTATATAGAACCAGTTATCGTGCCAGCAGTCGTTATAGAGGCTATTGTAGTTATATCCGCTCTTGAACCACGGCTGCTGATAAACTGCGGGGCCGTAATCATGCGGCGAATACACAAGTTTATTCTGATACTTGCCGAGGTCTATCGGGTTATCCTTTACGCCTCTGAGGTTGCCGCCCCACCAGTTGAAATAATAATCGGCTGAATTTGTAGATGAAAAATCTCCGTTTTTCTTGATATCTATCGGATATATCTCAATACCCTCGACCATTACAAGGACGTTCGGATTTTGTTTAAGTACGCTCTTTGCGGCTTTTTCCGCGATATACTTCCAGTTGTCGCTGTCGGTGGAGTTATCCCATTTTGCTCTCGGTGACTCACTCGGCTTACCGTGCGGCTCGTTTTCAAGGTCGAACGCAATTATCGTATCGTCGTTCTTATAGCGCTTCGCCATCCATGCAAGCGTATCGAGGTAGTCCTTTTCGCTGATATTTCCGTCTGTCCATAGTGCTTTCATGTGTCCCATAGAATCGGTTTTAGCACAATGGATATCAATCATTATTTTAAGTCCGTTTGCACGGCATTGACCTACAACATAATCGAATATTTCAAGGCTGTTCATTCCGACAAGGTAGGAATTCGTTGCCTGATTGAAGTTCGCGGTCGGGTAGCTGCCGTTCGACCAGCTCTTTATCAGCTCGGTCGAGATAGGCACACGGAGCAGATTAAATCCATGGTCTGCTATCTGCGCGATAGATGTGTTAAGATCACACGCCCAAAGTCCGTCAAAGGTGTTCGTTCCCGTATTATATCCGAACCAGTTGCAGCCTGTAAGCCACACCTCTTTTCCGTCCTTGTCAACGATCTTATTGCCCTTAACAGAGAGCCAGTCGTCGGTCGTTGGCTCGGGAACGTCCTTCGCATCGACAATTTTCGGGTTATTATTTCCCACTCCGCTGCTGTTATTGCTGTTATTGTCGTTGTTATTTCCGCCGCCGTTTCCTGTTCCGGCAGCTGTCACCGTACCGCATTTGAGCGTTGCCTTTGAAGGGTCTACGGAGC
The DNA here is from genome assembly GCA_946404705.1 of uncultured Ruminococcus sp. GTDB lineage: Bacteria > Bacillota > Clostridia > Oscillospirales > Ruminococcaceae > UMGS363. The sequence goes on from CAMJES010000306.1 coordinate 1,479, forward strand.
TTGCGTTTTTGAGTATCATACCGAATGTAGCCTCTCCGCCGGCAAAAATATCGGTGTTATAATCAACGGGGGTAACGGTTATCTTTCCGCCGCTTGTGCTTAAATTGCAATTCCACGACTGGTCAACGCTGACGCCCGAACCGACGGTTATCGTGACCGTCCAACCGGAAACATTTCCGTCGCCGTCATTCTTCACCGAGCCGTCTATCTGAACATAATCGGTCGTTCCGTCATTCCAGCCGTTAGCGGTGTTAAGCGTAAGAGAGATACCGTTTGAAGCCGCGGAACTCTCCGATTTATTCGCCGCAGTTTCAGCCTTTGTGGCAATCGTTTCAGGTTTAGTATCATCAGCCGAAGCGGTTTTTACCGTGTTATCGGGCTTTGCCGTTGTCGTTACGGGAGAAGTCTGCGCTTGCGGAGCTTCCTGCCCGTCCGAAGAGTTGTCCTCGGCAGCCGTATCGTTATCAGACTCGTCATCTCCTGCCGCTGTTGCAGCAGTTACCACGACATTTGAAGCATTCTCGGCGTTATCTCCGTAGGGGTCGTAGTCATCGGCAAACGGGTCGTAATCGTCACCGAAGAAATCACCTGCCGAAGCGGTCGTTTCATCTGCCGTAAGCTCCTCGGAAACCGAAGTCTGCGAAGAAGTTCCTGCTGTTTTGTCCTCGGTATTTTCCTTATTGCCGCAGGAGGCAAGCATTGAAACTGCAAGAGCCATAGAAAGAATAAATGCTATGTATTTTTTCATCTGTTAACCTCTTTCTGTCAAAATATTCACACAAAATTAATTCTATATTCTATTATACAGTAATTTATATAAAAGTCAAGAAAATCGGTTGACTTTTGTCGGTAAAAGCGGTAAAATATTGAATATACGGCATTTTCGGCAGAAATGTCTTTGAAAATGATAAAATTCGGAGGAACATTATGATAATCACGGTTGTCGGACTCGGACTAATAGGCGGTTCGCTTTGCAAAGCAATAAAAAAACATACAAACCATACCGTTTACGGCGTGGATATTGATAAAGAAACCATTGATATGGCTATCTCCCAACACGCGATCGACGCAGAAACTAACGACCTCGGTCTTGCGGATATAACGATAGTTTCGCTTTATCCCCTAACAACTATCGACTTTATAAAGGAAAACGCCAAGAATTTCAAAAGAGGCAGCATAGTAATCGACACCTGCGGCATAAAAAAGGCTATATGTGACGGAGTAACCGATATTCTCGAAGAAAATGACGTTACATTTATCGGCGTTCACC
>CAMJES010000307.1 GCA_946404705.1 uncultured Ruminococcus sp.
GTTTATGCACCTTATATTTTCAAAGCAAAGCTTGCCGATATAAGGAGTACGCTCGTTAACCGGCAGAGGTTTTCTGTCCTGAACATAGCCTGTGCGCCCGTCCGGATCGCAGAAATAGAAGCAATTTGCGACAAACGGAGTTTTTACTCCGTCCATAACTATATTTTTAAAGGAAATACCCTCAGCAACAGCCATATCTCCCCTTCCGCGGCGTGTTTTTATGCGCAGTCCGCGGTCTGTGTTACGGAAAAGACATTCCTCCGCCAGAACATTTTTTATTCCTGCCGACATTTCGCTGCCGAGAGTTACTGCACCGTGACCGTTCTCCATTATACAGCGACGAATATGTATATTTTCGGAAGGAACGCCGTATTTCTTCCCATATAGATCTTGCCCGATTTCAGCGCAATGCAGTCGTCACCCAAGGTGAAGTGTATGCCTTCAATTTTCACATTTTTGCAGGATTCAACGTCTATTCCGTCTGTATTCGGAGAATTCTGCGGATTATTTATCCTTAGCGCCGCAAGGGTAACATTTTCCGAGAAGTAGGGATGAATCGTCCACGAGGGGCTGTTCATAAGCTTAAGACCGAACACGCTTACATTTTTGCAGCGTTCAATGAACATCAGTCGAGGACGGAACGCCCCGACCATTACCTTTTCATTATACCACCAATCCTCGTGTGAAGCGTTTCCGTTGAGCGTACCTGCGCCGTAAACCGTGATATTCTCTGCGTCAATGGCAGTAATTATTCCGGCAAACATTTTCAGCGGATTGCCCTCCCATGTGCCGAGGTTATATTCGCTTTTTTCGTCACAGCTGCGTATCATACCCGGCATAATAGGGTGGGAAAAACGTTCATTGTCGGCAATAAGCTCTGCTCCCGAAGCGACTTCAAGGTTTACTCCGCTTTTTAGGAAAAGGCTTGTTATCTTATATTTTCCCTTTGGGATAAGCACACGGCTTTTTTCGGGACAAGCGGCTATTGCTGCCTGAATATACACCGTATCGTCATGAATACCGTCACCGTAAGCGCCGAAGTTCCTTACATCAAGGGTAACAAATTCATATTCCGTTTTAAAGGACAGCTGTGCGGTTTCATCACCGTATGCTGCTGTGATAGTGTACTCGTTTTCGGACAGAAGTCCGTCTATAAAGCATATTCCGCCGACAAGCTGCAGCGTTCTGCCGTTGATATCTGCTGATACATTTTTCTCAAAATCAAAGCTGCCGCAATTTGTGATCTCTGCCAAAGCAAATCTTGCGCCGCAGCGAAGTATATTTATCTTCATTATATAAACCGTTCACCTTTCAAATAACGACATAAAGGCAGAACGCCGAAACGCTCTGCCTTGTCTATTTTATCCCTTTACACTTCCGGCGGAAATACCGTCGATAAACTGATTCTGTGCGCAGAAGAATACTACGAGAGAAGGAATTATCGAAATAAGCGATACCGCAAGAACACTGTTCCAGTCGAAGCCTGTGTCGGCGTCCATGGAAAGCTTAACGAAAATCGTTGCAGGGTAACGAGTGGGATCCTTAACGTAAAGCAGCGGACCCATATAGTCGTTGGATGACCACATGAACTGGAACAGCGCACAGCTTACAATAGCAGGCTTGAGCATGGGGCAGATGACTTTGATAAGCGTCTGGAATGCGTTGCAGCCGTCAATAGTAGCAGCCTCGTCAAGTTCTCTCGGGATGCCTCTGAGGAACTGGATAAGCATAAATACAAAATATGTATCAAACGCAAACAGCGAAGGGATTATCAAAGGGAGATATAGGGGGGGAATCTACCCAGCCGAATTTGTTGTAAAGAATGAACTGCGGAACGTTCATAACTACCTGCGGCAGGAACAATGTTGCCATAAGCACGGAGAACAGCACATTTTTTCCTACAAAGTTGAATCGCCCGAAGCCGTATGCTGTAATTGTACAGGAAATAACGGTGAAAAATACCTTAGGGAGAACATAGCTGTATGTGTTGATCATAGCCTTGAAAAGGTTGATCTGTCCACCGTAGTCGTTCATGGCGTTTTTGTAACCGTCAAGGGTGGGGTGAGCGGTAAACGGAGTGAGATTGCTGAAGATCTCATTGTTTGTCTTGAAGGTCGCGCCGACCATCCAGATAAGAGGATAAACCATTACAAAACCGACAACAATAAGGACAACATATTTTAAAACGGTTGCGAGTTTTTGTCTTTGCGTATAATTCATCTTGTGACCTCCTTACTTCTCGTCACCATATCTTTGGTTTTGTCTTCGGAGCATGGGACGGTTTAATGATAGCACTTGTTGCGTTGATTGTCCTTGACTACATAAGCGGCGTTATTGCGGCGGCGGCCGAAAAGAGGCTGTCAAGTGCAGTTGGTGCAAAGGGTATTGCAAAAAAGATATTTATGCTGCTTATAGTGGCGGTTGCTAACATCGTTGATATCAATGTCATCGGCGAAGGGCATATCCTCAAAAATGTGACGATGATTTTTTATATTTGCAATGAGTGTATAAGCCTGTTGGAAAATGCAGGGAGGTTAGGTGTGCCGGTGCCGAAAAAACTGCTCGATGTATTGGCGCAACTTAAGAGTAATAATGATAAGTGATTCTATATGATAAACTCCCACTCTGAGGATTCTGAAATGCTCCCCTTTTGTTAGACAATGTGGTATAATAAAAATATACTGATATTGAAACTAACGAAAGGGGGCATTTTTATGCCTAAAGGACAGCCGAATAAA
>CAMJES010000308.1 GCA_946404705.1 uncultured Ruminococcus sp.
AGATATCATAGCCGGTGACTGGAGTTCAGACGTGTGCTCTTCCGATCTCATATCGTCAACGTCCTTGCGCTGACGATATGCTTTCGCATTATAAAATAGAAAAGCAGCGATGTCATAAGGCAGCAAAGTGTCAGTATAACACCGTTAAGACCGATGATAGTACCCTCGGCGAAATCAAGCAGAAGTCCCGAAAGGCAGCCAAGCACCGCAGAATTGAACGGATCCTCAAATACGGCTATGCAGATCGCAGTCGAAACGATAAAAAGCGGCATTCTGCGGACTGACGGCATTGTTGTCATAAAGATATATTCGGCAAAAAGCAGCAGGAAATATATAGCCCAGCGAATCACCGCACGGGTCTTTTCCTTGCGCCTTTTAATGTCTATATTCAAAGTGCCGCCCTCCTTACTGTCCGCTTTGTTTCTGACCCTCGAATTCCGTTACAACGAAAACGGTCGATACGGAAAACGGGTCGGCGGCAGGCTTGATAAGAGCGTATTTTGAAAGTCCGCTGTCCTCCATAACGATCTCCTCGACCGTTCCGACAAGCTGACCTGCAGGGAAGGTTTCGCTTCCCGATGTGAAAATGATATCACCGAGCATTATCTCAGCGGATTTGTCGATGTAGCTCATTTTGCAGAGTCCTTCATCAACGAATTCATAGTCGCCTTCAAGCACACCTGCCGCCTTTGTGCGCAGAACAGTCACGCCGACAGCGGATTTCGGTGAAAGCAGGGTGCGGACTCTTGAAGTGCTTTCGGAAACGTCATAGCATATCCCGATAAGTCCCTGCGATGTGATAACAGGGTCGTTCGGAGCAATGCCGTCCTTGCTGCCCTTGTCGATGGTGAAAGAGCCGTAGGGGTCGTTGGTCGTCCTCGCGATGACCTTGCAGGGCGAAGAAAAGACGAAATCCTCGTTATCCTCTTTAAGCTGCAAAAGCTGTTTAAGCTCGGAATTTTCGTTCTTGATGCGGTCGTAGTCGATGATCTCGTTGTAAAGCTGATTGAGCCGTTCACGGAGCTGTTCATTTTCGTCACGGTATTTTTTCGCATGGGCAAGCGTATCTATGGTTTCGGAAACCTTCTCGGAAATACTTTTGGAGGCTTTTTGGAAAGGCTCTGTTACCGCGTCAAAGATAGATACTCCCATGATCGCATATCCGCCCGTTGTAAGGGAATATATCATAAAGCCGATCAGAACTGCTATCACAGCCGCAATTATCTTAAATTTTGTCGATTTAAAAAAATCCCTCACATCTTCATCTCCCTCGTGCTGCCGTAAATCCCGAAAAAAGGCGGATAAGATCTATCCGCCCCGTTTCCATTTTTTCAGATCAACAGATCAATAGTATTTTGAATCATCGTTGAGGACTTCGTGAAGCTTGTCGATATCCTCAAGAACCTTGCCCGTGCCGTCTGCAACGCAGTCAAGCGGAGATTCCGCAATGTTTACGGGCATTCCCGTTTCTTTGTTGATAAGCTTGTCAAGCCCCCTGATAAGTGCGCCGCCGCCAGCAAGGGTAATGCCCTGATCAATGATATCCGCAGCAAGCTCAGGCGGAGTTTTTTCAAGCGTTACCTTGATAGCCTCGATAACGTGGGAAAGAGGCTCTGCAAGCGCCTCGCGAATCTCTGCGGAGGTAACTGTGATATTTTCGGGAAGTCCGTTGAGAAGGTTGCGTCCCTTTATCTCCATATCGGTTTCCTGCTCCATGGGGAAAGCCGAACCGATAGCGATCTTAACGTTTTCGGCGGTTCTTTCACCGATAAGCAGATTATATTTTTTCTTGATGTAGTTGATGATAGCGGTGTCGAACGCGTCGCCTGCGATCCTTACCGAGCGTGATGTAACAATTCCGCCGAGCGAGATAACAGCAACTTCGGATGTGCCGCCGCCGATATCAACGATCATCGAACCCTGCGGCTCGGAAACGGGAAGACCTGCGCCGATAGCAGCAGCCATAGGTTCTTCGATGATATTTACACGCTTTGCACCCGAGTTTTCGGTAGCTTCCTTAACAGCGCGGCGTTCAACAGCTGTGATGCCGGAGGGAATGCAGATAACAACTCTTGCCTTTGTAAAGAAAGAACCTTTGAGAGCCTTGCTGATGAATTCCTGAAGCATGGTAGTGGTCATTTCAAAGTCAGCGATAACGCCATCCTTGAGCGGACGAACAGCAACGATAGAACCGGGTGTACGTCCGATAACGTCCTTAGCCTCCTGACCGACATATTTAGCTCTGTCCGTGCGTGTGTCAACAGCAACAACGGACGGTTCTCTTATAATAATTCCCTTGCCCTTCATGTAAACAAGGGTATTAGCTGTTCCGAGGTCGATTCCGATATCTTTAGTAAACATTTTTATCCTCCATAACTTGTCAAAAATATTTTATCCGTCAGAAACGTCCATAAAAGCAGATTTTTTTATAATAAACGCCTTTTTGGAAGTTTACGGCAAATTTTCCTGTATTTTGCGGCACCAAGCGGCACTATACTAATATTATACCACCATAAAACGCAGTCTACAACACTTTTTTCACGGTTTTTTTCAAATTTTTTATTTTTGGCTTTGTGAATAACACATAAATTTGAGATAAAAAAATTTTAGTGCATTTTTACTATAAAGTTGAAAGTGGAATTGTTTTAATTTGAGATCAAGCCGTTAAAACCGCGAAGCGGACGAAAGTTTACGTTAATTCTGCAAGAATTTCGC
>CAMJES010000309.1 GCA_946404705.1 uncultured Ruminococcus sp.
ATTTTCAAAGAAGTTATCTCCGTCAATATGATAAAATCGGGAATGGCGGCGCTTATAGTTATGGCAGCTGCATATATTTCCGTATGCGCAATAAAAAAAGAGCTTTCCGCCGATACTGCGATAAAGGCGGTCATACTTGCAGGCATTGTTATGCGCATCGGATATATGCTCTATACTCCGTGCGATGTAAGATCTCACGACCTGTGGGAGATAAGCATGGACGGAAAGGGACACGCAGGATATTTACTCGGAATTATTGAAAATAATTTGCTGCCGCAGAGCAATGAGCTGCAGTTCTATCAGCAGCCTTTTTTCTATATTGTCAGCAGCGTTGTTTCAAGGCTGATAAGCATGATATCGTCCTGCACGGACGCATTCTATCTTGTCGATGCCGCAAAAACCGTGTCCTGCGCAGCTTCGTGTATTGTTCTTCTCCTCGCAGGCTCGCTCTTCGATACATTTGGACTTAAAGATGAGGAAAAAATTGCCGCAACGCTCTTAGTTGCCTTTCAGCCTGCGTTTTTCCTTTGCATAAGAGTTACCCCCGATATGCTCTGTACGTTTTTTATGACGCTTGCGCTGCTGCTTACGTTCAGATGGTATGCTTCCCCCGATTGGAAGAACACGCTCATTCTTGCCGTTGTATACGGACTGGGAGTAATGACAAAAATATCCGCTGCCGTACCTGCTTTGTTCACAGCTGCCGTTTTTGCGGTAAAGCTTGCGCAGCTTATAAAAGAGAAAAAAGTCCTGCCCGTTATTCCGAGGTTGGCGGTGTTCGGATTGATAAGCCTGCCGCTCGGACTTTGGTACAATGTAAGAAACTACATTCTGTTCGGACAGAAGCTCGGATATGTACCGGATGTCGGCGAAACCGGCGAGCTTTATGTCGGTGACCATTCTTTGTTCCAAAGATTTGTGTTCCCCGATTTTGTAAATATGCTTTCATCACCATACGATAATGTTTTTGAGGATCACAATTTTTTTGTTTACAGCGTCAAATCCTCGCTGTTCGGGGAGTTCACGTTTGAAGTGCCGTCCTTTGTTCCTATCATACTGTATATTTCTGCGCTTGTGTTGTCGGTAATGGCAATAATTGCCGCGGTATCGGCGTTAAAACGTTATAAAGCGGATAAGCCGACAGCTGCTTTGTCCGCCGTATGTGCGCTGTTCCTCGTTTCACTTATAGGCTTCAATCTGCGTTATCCCTACGGCTGCAGCATGGATTTCCGATACAGCACATTCTTGGTAATACCGTTCGCCGTGCTTCTTGCAAAGCGGTTTATGCGCCGAAGCAAGCCTGCCGAGAATTTGTTTTTTGTATGCCTTGCAGCGTTTTCGTTCAGCTCGTGCCTTATGTATATTTTTGCATAATAATACCGCAGACTTTGTGCTTTCAAAGCCTGCGGTCGTTTTATATCTCTTTTTTTGTTTCGTGATATTCCTTCTCGGTGTTGACGCTCCAAATATTCTCCTTGCCTTGCTTATGCCCGAGAATGTTGTCGGCAGTTTCAAAAGCTGTCATCATCGAATGATCCATATTATTGTATCTGTGCTGACCGTTTCTGCCTATGCAGTAGAGGTTGTCAAAGCTGTCCAGATACTCTTTTATCCTGTCAAATTCCGAGTAGGTGTCAAAGTAGGCAGGATATGCCTTTTTCACCCTTTCAATATGACTGTCCTTTACATCGGAGCAGTTCGCTATTATCCCCGTTTTGACAAGCTCGGCGGCGGCAAGGCTTGCGAAGTCCTTATCGTTCATTGTCCAAAGCTCATCACCCTCAGCGCAGAAATATTCCAACCCGAGCCAAACGCTGTTTTCGGGGTCTTCAACAAGATAAGGCGACCAGTTGTTGAATATCTGTATCCGCCCCATTTTTACATCGGTGTCCTGAACATATATCCAGCAGTCGGGAACGATATTGCCGAGCGTTTTTGTTTTTGTGGTGTTTTTTATTTTAAGCTTGTCAACAAGTACGCCGATAGTCATAAAATCGCGGTAGGGCAGACCGTCCGCAATTCTGCGTATATCCTCGGGAACAGCGTTCATTCCGCCGATAAGATCTTTCACGGGCATAGACGATATCACGATATCAGCGTCCGCGGAAAAAAACTCGCCGCCTTTTTCGAATACGACCGACTTTACAGCGCCGTTTTCGGTGACGATTTTTTTCACGCAGCAGTTTTTATGTATAATTCCGCCCATTTGCACGACCCTTTCCGCCGTACATTCCCACAATTGACCCGGACCGAATTTCGGATAGGAAAACTCCCCGATAAGTGAGGTTTCCTTTGTATCATTTTTCCCGAACGCCTTGGAAAGCATATCCCTTGCAACGGCAAGAACGGAAAGTCCCTTTACTCGCTGCGCTCCCCAGTCGGCGGATATTTCCGAAGGGTGCCTGCCCCAAAGCTTTTCGGTATAACCCTCGAAAAACATCGAATACAGCACTCTGCCGAAGCGGTTTATGTAAAAATTTTCAAGGTTATCCTCGGGCAGCTTGAAAAAGCAGGAGTGAAGATAGCTGAAACCTGCCTTTATCAGAGAGCAGAACCCCATCTGACCGAAAACCTTTGCGCTTATGGGATAATCGAAGAATTTGTTTTTGAAATATATCCGTGAAACACGGGTGCGTTTGAGCATTACTTCATCTGTGCTGTCGGGGTCGGGGCCGCCCTTTGTAAGGGTGTGCGTACAGCCGAGCAGCCTG
>CAMJES010000310.1 GCA_946404705.1 uncultured Ruminococcus sp.
GATATCATAGCCGGTGACTGGAGTTCAGACGTGTGCTCTTCCGATCTGATATATTCCTGCGTCCTTTGAACACCAGTAGTCACGCCATTTTGAGGTATCCTCGCCGATAGATTCGAGGTAGGCAACTGTGAACGAGATAGGCGCCCAGAGTGACTCGGGCCAAACCCATATTGTAAGCGGATCTTCGCCCTCAAGCACGGGTGCGGGGACGCCCCACTCGATATTTCCGGTAAGTCTGAAGGGAACGAGGGTCTTGCCCGTTCTGAAGCGGACACCCTTTTCGGTAAGTATCTCACACGCTTTATCGCGCTCGGAAAGCTCCTTGAACTTGATCGTGAACGAGGTCTTCTTAGGCTCTTCGATAAGCTCATGCTCTGCCATTTGATCCTTGACCGAGAGGTATGTTTCCATATAGTCGTTCATAACATAGACAACGGGCGGTTCAAGGAATTCGCCGATAGTTTTCTTTACGACGGGGCGGACGTTATCCTTTTCGTTAAGCATTTTCATATAGTCGTTAAGCAGCGGATAATAATCGGTGAGCTTAAAATACCAGTTTGTAACGTCACGGAATACGGGGCGGAGTCCTGTGAGGGTCGATTTTGGGTCGATAAGGTTAATCGGCATATACTGGTGGCCGAGGTCGCACTCGTCGGCGTAGCCTTTTTCCGACTGGCAGCCCTGGACGGGGCATTTGCCGATTACCTGTCTGCCGTTGAGGAAGGTTCCGACCTTTTCATCGTAGAACTGCGGTGTTGTGATCTTTTTTAGGCAGCCGTTTTCGTAGAGTCTGCGGATAAGCTTATCGGACACCATATTGTGTATCTCGCCCGTTCTGCCGAGTCCCGATGCGCCGAAGAGGTTGGTGCTTATTTCGTAAGCTTCGAGGGTAGCTTTCTGGTCGTCGTGATTTGACTGAACGAAGTCTTTTATTGTACCCTTATAGCCCTGCTCCTCGACAAGCTTGCGGTAGCTTTCTGCGATAGGTGAGCCGTAGCAGTCGGTGCCGCTGACAAAAATGACGTTGTCCTTGCCGATTCTGTCGCGCAGGAATCTTGCGTATACGTCCGCAAAGACGAAAACTCCTCCGACATGGCCGAAATGGAGCTGCTTGTTGCCGTAGGGCATACCGCCTGTGATAACGGCTCTTTTGGGGAATTCGGGGCGGTTGTCCCTTGAAATTTTCTTCTTGTTATATTCGGGATTTGGATTATTGTTTCCCATAACAAAACCTCCGTAAAATAAACAAAGCACAGCGCATAGCGATGCACTGCGCTTTGTCGTCATTGACAATTTATTCTGTTTATAAACGGTTTAGCTTAAAACGAGTATAGCCATATCGCCGTTATTAGCTTCGCCTGCGTTCTTGATAGCGACTACCATTTTCCAGATGATGTCATCGCCCGTCTTGCGGAGCGCGTCATCGAACGAGGAAACAGCCTTGACGAAGTCCTCTTCGCCCTTGCCGTCCATATAGCAGGTCATAAGCACCTTATAAGCGTTATAAAGCGCACAGAAGAACACATAGTTATCCCAAATATCGAGCTTGTCGGTGCAGGCGTAGGGGAGAGAATATGTCCAAACATAATTGATAAGGATATTTTCCATCCAATCGGAGTGATTTTTGAGGAAATCATCTCTGTACTTTTCGCGCATCTTGACATATTTATTAAGGTCAACAAGATTGAGCGTTTCGGGACCGGACACGCCGAGGTTTTTATAGACCTCCGCCATGACCTCTTTGAACTCGGGAGTGGTTTTCTTTACGGCTTTGAGCAGGGAGATACCGTCCGCAAGGGAGAATGCAGGATTAAATGAAAGGCCTTCAAAGAATCTGAGCGTTTTTTCATAATCCCTATCCATAACAAAGCGTTCGATAAATCCGGGGATAAGGTTAGGCTGATTCTGATCGATCATGCCCTGAACGGTCTTGACGCCGTAGTTGAGCAGCAGGAGGCGGCTTTCAAGAGGGATCTCCTTGTTTTGGAGTATGCCCATAAAAAGCGAACGCAGCGGCCAGTAATACTGTGCAGTCGGGTAAGCTTCGACAGTGGCTTTTGAGCTTTCGATGAACGGAGCTTCCTTTTCGCCGGTGAGCTGCACCATTTTAAAGGAAAGCGTTGATTCCTTCATCATTCTGCGTACAACATCGGGGTTGCTGAGATAAAGCACATACTCGACCGCTGCCGGAGAAACGATGATGTCGGAAAAATCCTTGTATTTTTCCTCGGGGCCTGTTACATCGACAAGCTCCTTGAAATAAGACGGTGTAAAAACGGGAAATGCCATTATAATTCTCCAATCCCGACGGCAGAAATTATCATCTGCGCCGCCGTAATTTTATTTTCAACAATACACCTTAAATTATAACATATTACTTCCTGAATTGCAAGAAATATTTTGAAAAATATTGATAGGGGTATATTTAATCATCCTCGCCGCAGCGGAAGACTTTCATCTCGGTGTTTTCGACTGCCCATTTGATAAGCGGCTCGAAATCGAAGCTGTTCTGTGCGGCTTCGACATCGGCGAGTATCGGTCTTGTTTTCGGGTGCTTCGGGGTGAAGACGGTGCAGCAGTCCTCGTACGGTTCGATAGAGGTTTCAAAGGTGTCTATCTTTCGTGCGATCTCGATTATCTCGGTCTTGTCCATACCGATAACGGGGCGGAAAACGGGTATTC
>CAMJES010000311.1 GCA_946404705.1 uncultured Ruminococcus sp.
TATCATAGCCGGTGACTGGAGTTCAGACGTGTGCTCTTCCGATCTCACGAAAGCGAGCTTTGCCATCTTTTTATCGAGGGGATAAGAGCCATTGACGGGATTACGGTCTACCGTGACAGGGGAAGCTATCTACCGATTGTATCGTTCAACGCAGAGGGTATGACCTCCAACGAGCTTGCTTCGGAGTTAAGCAGCCGCGGCTTTGCACTTCGCGGAGGACTGCATTGTTCGGGACTTGCGCACAAGGCTATCGGAACTGCTCCCGAGGGAACAGTCCGTTTTTCGCCGTCCGTTTTCAGCACACCTATGCAGGTCAAACTTCTTATAAACGAGATCGGACGGATATGTGCAGAGAAATGATTAAAGCGCAGTCCGCATAACAAAATTGCTGTTATGCGGACTGCGCTTTTATTTTTATACTAATTCCAAATCGTTCTATAGACAAAGCCGACAGATAGAATAATCCAAGTCAAGGAAAGCGACCGCAGGCAGGCTGCCGCCTGTCAAGGGAGCTTGACGCAGAATTGGATTATTATATCCGAGGATTTGTCTATAGGTTGATTTGGAATTAGTATTATATGTAGATCAGGTTCAATTGCTCGAAACGATAACGTTCATCTTTTCGATCTCGACATTTACGGAACGGGCGATCTCCGTATTTTCGGAGGCTGTTTCGGTGTTCTGGGAAATAACATCGGAAACGGCTGAGATTCTCGTTTTGATATCGTCAACAGCATTTCTCTGCGATTCTGTAAGTTCTGCGATCTTTCGAGCGTGGCGTTCGCTTCTTTCCGAACATTCGATGATGTTTTCCATATGTTCGGCAACTGTCTTTGCAAACTCTGTGCCGTTATCAACCGCTTTAATAGATTCATTGATAAGAGCGGTTGTGTTCTTTGCGGCTTCTGCGCTCTTATTTGCAAGGTTACGCACCTCGTCTGCAACTACTGCAAAGCCTTTTCCGGCTGCTCCTGCTCTTGCTGCCTCTACTGCGGCATTAAGCGCAAGGATATTGGTCTGGAAGGAAATATCTTCGATAGTTTTGATGATGCTGCTGATCTTGTTGGAGGATTCGCTGATCTCCTCCATTGCGCCCACCATCTGCTGCATATTTTTGTTGCTTTCGTTAAGCTTTTCAGCGCTTTCACTTGCGGCAGCGGCTGCAAGCTCGGCTTCGTTAAGGCAGCGCTCAGATTCGGCAGCAAAGTTTTCAACGGTTGAAACGATATCGGCAACTGTGCTTGCCTGTTCTTCGGAAGCGGCTGTAAGTCTGCTTGAGATATCAAGCATTGAGGTTGTTGAATCATTGAGCGAACCGGCAATGTTTGAAACTTTTTTCATAATATCCTGCTGACGCTCGGTCATAGCGGCAGTTTCTTCCATTTTCTGCTGAACCTGTCCGAGAAGTCCATTTGCTTCCTCTGTGGCTTTGTCGGATTTATCAATGAGGCGGATAGTATTTTTGATAAGTGTTCTGAGCATGAATGCTGCAATATTTATTCCGGCGAAGCCGTTTATGATAACATTGCTTTCTGCTCCTGCGTAGACCTTGTCCTTAACAAGCAATCCGCCGAGTAAAAGTACGTTTGTAAGTATCCACACGATATTAACGTTCAGAATGCTGTTGTAGATACTTCCTATTGCGATATTTGCGGCAAGAAGTGCAGCCATTGTATGAAGTTCGCCTTTGGTAGCCGAAAGAACAACGATAACAACGGCTGTAGCCTGTGTAAGGAAAATTCCCTTTGCATGATTTGATGCATTTTTCAGCGGAACAAGCACGACAAAAGGAACAACAATACCCATTATTGCTGTGCATATACCGGTGAGTGTATGACCGGTCACAAGATTGATTATACAGAACACAACACATACTGCGAAGATGAATATCATGTGTGATTTTACGACCTTACTGGATATATGGGGACGGAGCGAGGGCTTTGACATAAAAATTCCTCCTATGCTATATTGCTATGTTTGAATTGCGCAGGATTTTAGATATTATGGTTTTATACTAAACACCATTTAAAATCTGGAAAAAATCAAGCCGACAATCTCGAATATATAGGATTTCGGCGCAGATTTTTCCTGTATTTTATTGGTGTTTAGTATTATGCATAATTGTAAAAAATACTATGCAAACATTATACCACATTTTTATTAAAACGTCAATATTTAGCAAAAAAAATTCAAAATCGTATCCCCAAAAATTCAAAATTAATAAAATGCACAAAAATCCGCCTGCATTTTTCTGCAAGCGGATTCAGAGCTGAATATTACTTTACAAGACCGCTGTTGTTGATAGCGGAAACGAGAGCCTTGACCGAAGCGTCAATGATATCGGTGTGGATACCCGCGCCCCAGTATGTACCCTTTTCGGTTTCGATGCCGACATAAGCGCAAGCTTCGGAGCTTGAACCTCTTTCAAGAGCGTGTTCCTCGTATGTTGTGATAGCGTAGCTAATGCCCAAAGCGTCCTTTACAGCGTTTGAAACAGCGTCAAGTCGGCCGTTTCCCGTGGATTCTTTTGTGATGAGCGTTCCGTTGTACATAACCGATACAACAGCGGAAATACCGTCCTTCTGCGAGAAGTGAGCCTCGGAAACGCTGAACTTGTTGCTTATATTGAGATAGTTGTTCTTGAATACATCGTAAACCTCGGCAGGCTGAAGCTCCTTGTG
>CAMJES010000312.1 GCA_946404705.1 uncultured Ruminococcus sp.
TTGTTGAACAGACAGGTATCGCAGCGCTTTTTGAGATATGTTTTGAGCAGTCTTGGAAGCTTATGAAGGCGATACTTGAAGAACACGGAAGATATGATGAAAAAGTCGGCTCTCCGAGAGCAATAATAAAGCTTGCATATCAATGCGGAATGATAACAGATTGCGAGGGTTGGCTCGAACTGCTTGAATCGCGGAACATTCTTGCACATACTTACAGCAATGAGCAGGCTCTTAACATCATAAGAAAGCTGAAAACCGACTATATTCCGCTTTTTGAAGCTCTTAAAACAGAAATTGATACAAAGGATTGGCTATGACATTTAAAAAGACAACTCTTATGGCAGTTTTGCTGACTTTGGCGTTTTGCCTTACCGCCTGCTCGAATCAAACAGACGAAAAAGTTCAGACAGATACAACAGCTGACACAGCTTCGGTTGAAACAACAGCGGAAACTACAGAAACATCTGCTGTAACGACCTCAGAAACCTTTGAGTCTGCCGAAACGACAGCAACACTTTATGAACTTGACGAGAGCAGGAAAGAAAACCGCGTTTATGTTGAAATAACCGACAGCACTCCGTTTTATTCCTGCAAATATGAACAAACGGGACTTGTTTCTGCGGAGAATTTCGCTGACAAGGCTTTGCTTGAAAAGGCAAAAGCTGCACTCCTTTCATCGCAGGTCTGCACCGACCTTTACAACGAAGTCAAGGAACGTATGCCCGATAAAGAGCCTGCGATAAAAATCGACTGCTCAAAGGTGCTTGCGTATGACCTTGACGGGAATGGCTCGGACGAGTATGCGTTTTTGTTCTGTTTTTCGCCCGATTTCGACAACGCGGACGAAGAAATGGTGCAGAATGTTTGGGGTGCGATTGATCCGAATTCACCCTGTGCAATTGTACTTTGCGGAGATAATGGCGAATTTTATACAAATGATAAAAAGTATGCAATGAATTCGGAGCTGTATATTCTTAATTACGGCAGCTTTGCTCAGTTCGTTGTTGACGGCGGAGTGAGCAACAATTCGTCCTGCGCCGATTATTTCAGCTATTATGACGGCGAATTTGAACTTGAACTTCGGGAATTCTGCAAATACGAAATTCGTGATGAAGTTTTTCTTCTGCACTCAATGGCGCAGGCTTCAAATGCTTGGCTGATTTTCTGGGATGATGATATAAAAGGCTACGTTACTCCCGAAGCTGTGACCGTTTCCCGTGAAGAACGTGACGAAATTTTTGATAAGCTGCCGCTTGATGAGGAAGAAAGAGAGTTTTTTAAAAGCTTTAATATTTGTACAATAGGCAATTATTTTTACTCTTTGTATAATAATGATTTATACAGCAAAACCTTTATAAAGGACGATAACGGTGATTTCGTTGGTTTTGATACGCCGTTTAATTTTGGGATAAATGAACGTAAAACGCCTTATTATGAACCGTTTGAGATATCCTATGTCAAAAATCTTGATTATAAAAATGTACTTGAGAAAATAAAGGAGAACCAAAATGCTCACATATATTGATTCACACGCACATTATGACGCCGAACAGTTCGACCCCGACAGAGCCGAGCTGCTTGAAGCGCTCCACAAGGGCGGCGTTCGCAACATCGTAAACATAGGCTGTACACTCGAACGCTCGCAGTTTTCCATTGACCTTGCGGAAAAGTTTCCGTTTATATATGCAGCTGTCGGAATTCACCCCGAGGACGCCGCAGATACGCCGTCCGACTACCTTGAAAAAATTCGGAAAATGGCGGAAAACGAAAAGGTTGTTGCTGTCGGCGAGATAGGACTTGACTACCACTTTGAGGGCTTCGACAAAGAGCTTCAGATGCGTTTTTTTGAGGAACAGCTTGATTTTGCGGAAGAAAAAAATCTGCCCGTTGTTATCCATTCAAGAGATGCAACGGAGGATACGATGCGTATCCTCGGAAAAAGGGGAAAAATAAACGGCGTTATGCATTGCTTTTCGGGTTCAGCCGAAACTGCAAAGCAGGTGCTTGCGCTCGGAATGAATATAAGCTTTACGGGGGTTCTCACATTTAAAAATGCGCGAAAGGCAGTCGAAGCGCTTGAAGTCGTTCCGCTTGACCGACTTATGCTTGAAACCGACTGTCCGTATATGGCACCCGAGCCAAACCGCGGAAAACGCTGCGACAGCGGAATGATAGTGAACGTAATCGAAAAGATCGCGGAACTAAAGGGTGTTACTCCCGAACTTGTTGCGGAGAAAACTATGGAAAATACGCTTAAACTGTTTTCGCGGATGAAATAAATGTGAGGATTTATTGTAAATCCAACCTCAAGAAGCGTTAAGCCGTTAAAACCGCGAAGCGGACAAAAGTTTACGTCCACGCTTTTTAAAGGGTGGCGAGGGGGGAAGAGAAATTCGTAATTCGGAATGCGGAATTCGGAATTATTACAGCGCCAACATCTGACGTTAAAACCGCGAAGCGGACGAAAGTTTACGTCCACGCTTTTCAAAGGGTGGCGAGGGGTCAAGGGGGCGAGCAGCCCCTTGTCGCTTCCGCAGAAGCGAAACTCCCTAAACCATAGCTAAATGCTTGCAGAAACAGCTCAAAAAAGAAAAGCTTAAAAAAGCGCAATTCAATCAAAAAGCTAAAACGGGAAATGA
>CAMJES010000313.1 GCA_946404705.1 uncultured Ruminococcus sp.
TATCATAGCCGGTGACTGGAGTTCAGACGTGTGCTCTTCCGATCTTTTCGGCGTCCGAACCGAGCATAACTGCTCCGACAAACTCCTGTTCAAGGTTGAGCGCCATGGCATAAACGCCGTTTTCAAACTCAAGAAGTTCGCCGGACATACATTTTTCCAGTCCGTGAATTCTTGCGATACCGTCGCCGACCGTGACAACGGTTCCGGTATCGGAAAGCTCGATCTTGGAATTGTAATTCTTGATCTGTTCCTTTATAATACCGGTGATCTCATCCGGGCGTAAATCCATCATTACACCAACTTTCATAATAATTTTGATTTATACAATTGAATTATGCGATTGTACCCTTGATCTGTCTTTGAAGCGTTTCAAGACGGGTCTTTACGGTTCCATCCATGAGAACGCCGTTGTAATTGACTTTAATTCCGCCGATAAGCGAGCTGTCGGTCTTTTCTTCAAGGATTATCTTCTTGTTATAGACCTTTTCAAGCTTTGCAACAAGCTTTTCTCTCTGCTTTTCCGAAAGAGGACTGTCGGAAGTAACGGTGACTTCGGCAATTCCGCTCTTGTCGTACCATCTCTCCTTGTAGCAGTCTGCGATCTCGGGGAGATGATCTGCGCGGCTCTTTTCGGTTATAACGCAGATGAAATTATAGACCTGCTCGGAAACTCTGCCCTTGAATATCTTCTCCGCAGCCGCAAGCCTTTCCGCCACGCTCAGCGTAGGGGATTTCAGCAGCTTCGGAAGTTCGGGGTTGTCCTTCCAGATCTTTTTGAGAGCCATAAGCTCGTCAAAGGTTTCCTTTGCGCAATCCTGCTCGGCGGCAAGTTCAAACAAAGCTTCGGAGTACACATTTCCAACCGAACCTGCCATAAGAACCTGACCTTTCCCGATTACTCTCCGATACCGTCGATAAAGCTGTCAATAAGCTCTTCGTGGGTCTTCGGGTCGATCTCTTTTGAAACGACCTTTTCTGCAATGGAAATTGCAATATCGGAGATATCGTCCTTAATCTGATTAACAGCGCGTTTCTTTTCCTTCTCGATATCAGCATTCGCCTTAACGGTGAGTTCGCGCGCTTCGTTCTGAGCCTCGGAGATTATCTCATCCGAACGCTTCTGAGCCTTCTTGGTAGCATTCTTGATTATCTCAGCCGATTCTTCCTTTGCGCCTGCGAGCTTTTCAGTATATTCCGCTTCAAGCTTCTCGGCGTTTTTCAGCTTCGTATCAGCTTCTTCATAGGTTTTTTCGACCTCGTTCTTTCTTGCTTCAAGAATAGCGTTCACCTTGTCGAAAAGGAAATGCTTAACAACAAAAAACAGAATTAAAAGGTTAGCCAGAGTGCCTACGATCGTGGTCGCATCAATCGAAAAGAATTCCAAATTAGTTGACATAGGCTATTCTGCCTCCCGTTCTAAAATCTTTTAAACTTAACCCAAATATTTGAGGAAAGGATTTGCGAACAGGAGCATGATAGCAACGAACAAACCGTAGATACCTGTTGTTTCGGCAACAGCACATCCAACGAACATTGTCGGTGTAACGCTGCCCTTGATCTCGGGCTGACGGCCGATGGTTTCGATAGTCTTACCAACAGCGTAGCCTTCACCGATACCCGGGCCGATACCTGCGATCATCGCAAGTCCCGCACCGATTGCCTGTCCTGCGAGTACAATACTCTGAGCCTGCAATAAAGCTTCATTTTCCATAGTTAAATAACCTCCAAAAATTTTTCTTTGAAATTATTCGCGTCCCATCTGAATATAGATCATCGTAAGCATGATAAATACATAGGACTGGATAGCGCCGGAGAAAAGGTCAAAATAGACCGATAAAACCGCAGGAATACCTATCTGGAAGATATTGAAGTAATAGGTTTCCGCATGGATGCCGATAAGGTTGTAGAACGCTGCGCTTGCCGAACCGAGTGCTGCATAAAGAATGATCGTTATGATCATGCCGCCGGCAACGTTGCCGAAAAGACGAAGCGCCATTGCAACGGGAGTCGCGATCTCGCTTATGATGTTAAGCGGATTTATCATCGTTTTAAGATAGCTGCCTATTCCGTGACAGGAGATCTTATTATAGGTTATCAGCACAAAAGTGACCACCGCAAGCGTACCGGTAACGCTGATATCGGCAGTAATGCTTCTGAAACCGAGCATCGAAATAAGCGTTCCCAACAGAATATAGGAAAACAGCGCACCGATATACGGCGCATATCCCATACAATCCTGCCCCATATTCTCACGAACCATATTGTTGCAGAAATTAACGATGTACTCCGCAGCACATTGCTTTTTCCCTGCCGGAACCTTCTGCATATTGTGCGTGAGTATAAGGCAGATCGCCAGAACGGCGAGGATAACGAGCCATCCCGTCACGACCGATTCGGATATAGCGAACCTGATGTTTCCTTCCTCGTCAAGCAGCTGTATCATCCGTCTTGGTCCCTGCACGTCTATATTCATAGATCTTTCCCCTCCTTCCGTTTTTTCACCGCCGCATCAAGAGTGTAGCTCCACCTCGGATACATCGTCGGGATAGCAGCCGTAACAACGTTTGCATAGCCTGTTAAGATCGGAAGAGCACACGTCTGAACTCCAGTCACCGGCTATGATATC
>CAMJES010000314.1 GCA_946404705.1 uncultured Ruminococcus sp.
ATCATAGCCGGTGACTGGAGTTCAGACGTGTGCTCTTCCGATCTCTCGGCGGCAAGGTTAAGGTCGTGGAAAACGCCGACAACGCTTTTTCCGCTTTTCGCCCATTCTTTGAGCATACCGATAAGCTCTATCTGCCTTTTCAGATCAAGGTGGTTTGCAGGCTCGTCAAGGAAAATTATCTTCGGCTCCTGCGCGAACGCCCTCGCAAGAAGAACACGCTGAAGCTGTCCGCCCGAAAGCTCGGTTATGACCTTGTCTGCGATAGAGAGTGTGTCGGTCATTTCCATGTATTTCTCGGCAGCGGCTTCGTCCTCTTTGCTGCCGCCAAAGCCTTTGCTTTTGGCGTAGCGCCCGAGTGCGACCGTTTCACGGACGGTAAAGTCGGAGTATTCTCCGCCTGCGCCCGTCTGAGGAAGAAGCGCCGCAGACATCGAAAGCTCCTCACGGGAGAGCGAGCGTATCTCTTTTCCGGCTATCGCAGCGCTGCCGCCTGCGTATGGGATTATACCGCATAATGCTCGCAACAGCGTTGTTTTTCCGCAGCCGTTCGGCCCAGTAACAGCAAGTATCTCTCCGTCATTGACCGAAAAGCTGACGTCTTTTACTATGATTTCGCTGCCATAACCGCAGCTTAAGCTTTTTACTTCAAGCACCTTAAACACAACCTTTAATCAATGCGTAATACTTATTAAATTCGGAATTAGAAATTCGGAATTATTGCGCACCGTAAACTATTCAGGGCAAAATTTCATATTCGTTCGAATAATAAAATGCGCTCAATATGGTGAATATTGAATTTGTCCCTATGGTTCGTGACAAATCAGCATATAACATTAATTCCGAATTACAATAATTGCGCATTATTTTATCGCTTTCTTTTAAAGAAAACCGCTGCAAAGAACGGTGCGCCTATTATCGAGGTTATTACGCCGACGGGGAGTTCGTTCGGACTTGTGAGCGTTCTTGCGGCAACATCGCATATTGTCATAAACGCGCCGCCGACAAGAGCGGTCATCGGCAGCAAAAGCTTGTGCCGTGGGCCGAATATCTTCCTTGTAACGTGCGGAGCGATAAGGTCTACAAAGCCGATAACTCCTGCGAATGCGACCGCAGTTCCCGAAAGCACCGATGCAAGCACCAACAGAACGGTTTTCGACCTTGCCGTGTTCACGCCTATCGACTGCGCCTGCTCGTCACCGAAGGTCAGCAGGTCGAGTTCCTTTGAGCGTATCATAAAAACGATGAAACATACGGCAAAAACCGCAAGCAGAACTGCGGAATAGCCAAAACCTCGTCCTGCGAAGCTGCCGTTCTGCCACTTCATAAGCTGGCGGTATTTCTCGTCCGAAAAGTTAGCCAAAAGATTGACGACTGCGCTTATAAAAAGCGAAAGCACCATTCCCGTAAGAACCACCGTGCTGCTTTGCAGGCTTCTGTCAAGCCGCCTTGCAAAGGATATCATCATAAACATCGTCAAAACGGCAAATACTGCGCCGCCTGCCGCCGTGGAAAAGCTGCCGAACAGCGAAAAGCCCGTGACTATGACAAGACTTGCGCCGAGTGATGCGCCGCTTGAAGTTCCGAGCGTGAAAGGGGAGGCGAGAGGATTTCGCAGCACCGACTGAACAGCCGCTCCGCTTACCGAAAATGCAGCGCCGACAATGAAGCTGAGAACTACCCTCGGCAGCCTTATCCCTGCTATGATGCTGACTTCGCTCTGCGGAACATCTTCGGGCAGAGGTGCGCCGAAAAACGCATTTTTTACCGCCGCAAAAATATGAAGCGGTGATACGCTGACGCTTCCGACGCATATTCCTATGATGATGGAAGCGGCAGCACATAATATCACCGCCGTTATCTTTGCAGTTGTGTTAAGCTGTTTCACGCTGCAAGGTCAGCCGCAGCGCTGCAAGCGTTGACCTTGGGATTATCACCATATATCTCGGGATAAACTGCGGATGCGATCTCGTTGATTCCGTCAACGATATGCTGCGAAGCACGGCTCGTTTCGTTTGCGCCTACCTGATAAACCGCGCCGTTCTTTACAGCTGTTACAACGTCCCAGCCTGCTCTTGCCGTTATCTCGTTAAAGTCGTAGCCGTCATAAGCAACGCTTGTGATGATAACATCGGGGTTGCCTGCAATGACGGTTTCATCGGAGTTTGAGAGCCAGCCGCTTTCGCCGCCGTAGATGTTCTCTGCTCCGATAAGCTCGATTATCTCGTTAAGGAATGTTCCGCTGCCTGTTGTGTAAAGATAGGGAGCGGCGCTTATCTCAAAGTAAACCGACTTCTTTTCGGTAATGTTTGCAGCCTTTGCGGAAATGTCGCTGATGCAGCTGTCAATGGCGGAGATAAGCTCTGCGCCCTTGTCGTCCGTGCGTGTGTATGCGGCGAGGAATGCGATATCGGCCTTTATGCCGTCAAGCGAATCGGCGGACGGAATGTAGATAACGTTCGTTCCTGCTTCTTTAAGCTCGGCGTAAGGGTCAGCCGCGCCCGTATCGGAAATGCCGTTGATGATGATAACATCGGGAGCAAGAGCAACAAGCTCCTCGGTGTTGAGGTTGTAGAAATCGAGTGTGCATACGGCAGGGTCGATG
>CAMJES010000315.1 GCA_946404705.1 uncultured Ruminococcus sp.
TAAAATTTGGAAAAAATCAAGCCGACAATCTCGAATATATAGGATTTCGGCGCAGTTTTTTCCTATATTTTATTGATGTTAAGTATTATTATAACTTGTTACGGAATGAAAAAAGGAGGTTCAGATTTGAACCTCCCGTTTTTATATTACTTACTCATAATTTCAGATATAGCGTTCATAATTTCATCGTGACAGCCGCCGCAGCCTGTTGAACAATGAGTGATTTTCTGTATTTCTTCAAATTCTTTTTCAACATCTGAAAATGTCTTGCTTTCATGGAGTACTTTTTCAACATCTGCATAAGAAACATTCATGCAATGGCATATAACTTTATTTTCCATAACTTAATAATCTCCTTTATATTATGTAAGAATATATTTTATTATCAGCAGAAGAATACCGATTGAAATTATTGTATCACTATATTCGATAAAAGTCAATGGATTTTGGATTTTTTTTGTTATAAATTACAAATTATTTCAGCAAGTTTTGAGAGTTGATAATTAAGTAAGAATGACATCGATCATTCCCCAAAAAAAGAATAAACATTCTCGCCCAGAAAATGGCTTTATTTCGTCATTTGCAAGGTTTTTTTGTAAATAACAACGCAGTCTTGATTTTTGAAATATTGTTAAAAAACCGATTCTATCCTTGAAACCATGTCGTTTTTGTGGTATAATATAACTATACCATATTCCAAACAATGCTAAAAAGGCGGTGTGAAGTTTGGCTCTTGAAAATAAATTGGGAATTACCGAACCAACTCAGCTCGCCCGTGAAGAAGAACGCCTAAGCAAGAAAAAAGCAGCGGAATTATTTGATAAAGGGATAAGAAACACGCTGAAAGCAGGCAGCTTTTCAGCTCTGAAAGCTATACACAAGTACCTTTTTGAGGATATCTACGATTTTGCAGGAGAAATCCGAACCGTAAATATCGCAAAGAGCAATTTCCGCTTTGCCCCTGTTATGTATCTTGATGCAGCACTTGAAAATATCGAAAAAATGCCGCAGAGTACCTTTGACGAGATAGTTGAAAAGTATGTCGAAATGAACGTTGCCCACCCATTCAGAGAAGGCAACGGCAGAAGCGGCAGGATATGGCTTGACCTTATGTTTAAGTCAGAGCTTAGCATGGTAATTGACTGGAGCAAGGTCGATAAAGAAGATTATCTCCTCGCTATGGAAAGAAGCCCGATCCGTGATACGGAGATAAAAGTCGTTCTGAAAGCTGCGCTTACCGACAAGATAAACGACCGTGAGATCTATATGAAAGGCATCGACCATAGCTATTATTACGAAGGATATACTTCTTTCAAAACAGATGAACTGTAAAATAAGATTTCAAAAAAGCCATGTCACAACATTTGGTTGATTTTAGAAAGTTTTTCTGCTATAATGATAAGTATAAAGTTGAAAAAAATTAGCTCGACATATCGGGAGTTGTTTGATTTGCAATGTTTTGTAGGGGACGGGTTTCCCGTCCCGTTTGCCACAAATTTGGTTAAATCGGGACGGGAGACCCGTCCCCTACAAGATTACAACAAATTCCAATTTATCGTGGAGTGTGAGCAAAAAATCACCTCCTTTTGTATTTATACAATTATTACGCCCTTGCGCACAAATATGAAGAAGCAATGCGTAGAATTGACGAGTATTTCCAAAGGAAAGGGACAGATAAGAAAGCCGAAGTTACAGAAAATATAAATAAACGCCGAATAACAAAATCAAATGTGACCTTGTTATTCGGCGTTTTAAGTTTTGCTTGGTTAAGCATTATCAATGCATAAGTAAAAATTACCAAGTGCGTGAATTAAGCTTTTTGAACTCGCCCACAGTAGATACATGAGCATTCAGACCGCCGTCAACTGTAACGACCTGACCTGTAAAGTATTCGCTTTCATCGGATGCAAGATAAACACACATATTTGCAATATCAGCAGGAGCACCGTAGCGATTTACCATAATGTTATTCAGGAAAACATCTTTGAGAGCATCAGGTACATAAGCTGCGTTTTCGGGAGTAACGATCAGACCGGGACGAACGCAGTTGCAGCGGATATTATCCTTGCCGTACTGAAGAGCAGTAGACTTTGTGAGCATATCAACTCCTGCCTTTGCACAGGCATAAGCAGTAGAACCTAAGTCACCGCCGCAGGAAGCCATAGAGCCGATATTTATGATAGAGCCGCCCTTGTTTTCTTTCAAATAAGGAAGAACGCACTTGATCGCATAGAATGTGCCGCGGATATCGCTCTGGAAAATGTTATCCCACATTTCAAGAGTAAGTTCGTCCACGCGTCCATCTTTTAAGCCGACATTTGCGGCGTTATTAACAAGAATATCGATCTTGCCGTATTTCTTGACGGTATCGGCAAAAAGAGCCTCAATGCTCTCTGTCGCAGTTATGTCCATGAAGTGATAGAATGCTTCTCCGCCTTCGGCAGTAATGCTGTCAACCACAGCCTGTCCCTTAGCCTCACGGCGTCCACAGATAACTACCTTTGCGCCCTCTGCCGCAAAAAGCTTTGCGATTCCAACGCCGATTCCGCAGATCGGAAGAGCACACGTCTGAACTCCAGTCACCGGCTATGATATC
>CAMJES010000316.1 GCA_946404705.1 uncultured Ruminococcus sp.
GACATAATTTGAAGCCGCAGGAGCCTGTATGTATTCCTTCGGCAGATAAAGCCTTAAGATTCTGTCAAGAGCCGAAAGCTCGATAGGCTTTGCAAGGAAATCGTTAAGACCTTCCTTTATGAACATCTCCCTTACGCCGTTGACAGCGTTTGCGGTAAGAGCGATAATAGGCAGCTTTTTGTAATAGTCGCCCTCCATTTCTCTTATGATCTTCGTTGTTTCAACGCCGTCCATCTCCGGCATCATATGATCCATAAACACAAGGTCGATATCCTTTGAACGGAGCATATTTATTGCCGCAGAGCCGCTTTCCGCAGTCATCAGCTGCATATGATAAGGCTGCATAAGTCCGACTGCGACTTTAAGATTGATAGCGTTGTCGTCAACGATAAGAACTCTTGCTTTCGGCGCGGAGAAACGTATCTCCGAACCTCTGCGTTCGTTGAGATTAATGACCATATTTTCGTCATTGAGCGCAGAAGCCACGGATATCGCATAAAACGGCTTGTATATGCACTTTATGCTGTCAGGAAGATTGATAGCGTCCATTCTGTCCTGAATAACGAACATCTTTGCCTTTTCGGCAAGCTCTCCGAGATAATCGGAGTTGTTTATGTATTTTTCCTTGCTTACAAAGTAATGTGTTATCCTGCCGCTTTGTGCAGCGTTTTTAAGCTCTTCAATGCTTTGACAGCTGTTAAAATCAATATGAAGCTTCTCCCCCATTTCGGTGAAATGCTTTTTATATCTGCCGTTGAATTTTTCAACATCAAAAAATCCGACCGCGTGTATCTTCTCCACATCTTTGATCGTAATGAACGGTCTGTCGTCCGTTACCTTTACGGGAATGACGAAGCGGAACTCCGAGCCTACCCCGTATTCGCTCTTTACGCCGATAAATCCGCCCATCTGAGCGATAAGCCGCTTTGAAATGGCAAGGCCGAGTCCGGTTCCCTCAACGGAACGGTTCTTTTTCGTATCGACCTGCCTAAAGCTGGTGAAAAGCTTTTCGATGTTTTCCTCGGTAATGCCAATGCCCGTATCTGCGACCGAAACAAACAAGTTTATGCCGTAATCCTGCTTCGTCTGCGATACGGTAAGCGTTACACAGCCCTTTTCGGTGTATTTTATCGCATTTGTCATAAGATTTACTATGACCTGCCTGATACGCACCTCGTCGCCGATGATCCCTCTCGGGATATCCGGATCGACATTTATTATGAAGTCAAGCTTCTTATCGCCTTTTCTCGCCTCTGCCATATTTATGACCGTGTTGAGAGTGGACGCTATGTTAAATTCATCCGGAATAAGCTCCAGCCTGCCCGACTCTATCTTTGAAAAGTCGAGGATATCGTTGATTATTGCAAGCAGGCTTCTGCCGGAGGTCTGTATATTGAAGCAGTTTTCCCTTACGCTCTCGCTCAGTCCGTCCTCGCGGAGGATAAGCTCGCACATTCCGACTATCGCATTCATAGGTGTGCGTATCTCATGGCTCATGTTGGCAAGGAAATCCGACTTGTAATGCTCCGCGCGCCTTGCTTCCTCAACGCTGCGCTTCAGCTCTTCCTCGTTCTTGTCCATGCTTCTTATAAATATAAGCAGGAAGAAAAGAGCAGTTATTGTAACAGAGATCCTGACAACAAACAGAGTGATGTCTTCGTCCGAAGCGAAGCTTATGCTTTTTATATAGAATATATGGTATAACACGCCAATCAGAACAAGCAGATCATACCACAGCAGCAGCTTTACGTCCTTATAAACGGAGATAAGTATCGCTACCGCAATAAAAACCGATATCGACGGATAGATATCATTTTCCATTATGCTGCATATAAAAACATTTGAAAATGACAGCAGCATAAGAGCCGTCGACTGCGCCTTGACGGGGATCTTCGGGTGAAAGGTCATGACACTCAGCACAACTGCGTGGATAACAAGCAGTACAATGACCCACTTAGCCCATCCGCAGAAAACACTCATAGCGCACATTATAGCCGTGCAGAGTACAAAAACCAATAGCGCCGCCTTTGCCGCTGTTTTTTTATTTGTTACAATATCGTTATATTTCATTTTATTTCGCTCCTAAGCGTTTGATCAATATCGGCTCGGAATAAACCGGTACAGTAAGGGGCGCAGAAAAGCTCTTTCGAAAGTTTTCGCCGTTCTTCAATACCTCCGCCATTGATGTGACCGCATTACAAACGTAAACTGTTATTATGCTAAAAAAACGTCTAATTCCCATATTATTACTTTTATTTTAACATATTTCTGCTTATTTGACAAGTTTTTTTACAATATTTATACCCCGAAAAATTCTTTTTGTGCTATAATAATAAAATAAATCTACAATAATTTCACTTATTGCCGCTCTTTTCACACAAAATGCTTCCCCAATTGCTGTAAGATCGGTGTTATAACGCACCAAGCGCAGCACCATTGCGCTGCAGGATACGGCAAAACTATAGCCCTCTTTTCCCTTGCGGCGCTTGGGATATTCTATACTAATTCCAAACCGTTCTATAGACAAAGACGACAGATAGAATAATCCAAGTCAAGGAAAGCGACCGCAGGCAGGCTGCCGCCTG
>CAMJES010000317.1 GCA_946404705.1 uncultured Ruminococcus sp.
CCCCTCGCCACCCTTTAAACAAAGCGAAATTCTTGCAGAATTAACGTAAACTTTTCGTCCGCTTCGCGGTTTTAACTACAAATGTTAGCTTTGCAATAATTCCGAATTCCGAATTCATAATTCCGAATTAAATTATTGCGCATTATTCTATGCCGGTTCTACTATTATTTTTGAACTGTCCTCTTCCCTTAATGCTATGACAGCACCTCTTATCAGATACGCTGTCGGGTCGCCTGACGGGCTGCGCTGCAGGCACTCCACTCTCGTTCCTTCTATCAGTCCGAGGTCTTGCAGCCGTCTTCGCATACTGCCGTCATTCCGCAGCTGCTTCACTCGCGCGCACATTCCCTCGGAAAGAGAATATAGGCTTGTTTCTATGTTCATAATACATCTCCCAATTAAGTAATAGATACCCTCCGACAAGGATATCCTTGTATTATTGTATGCCCATAAAAATAAAGCGTGACAAGCGGCGGAATTTATGCTATAATGTCATTGTATGGATAGGAGGAATACGCTTTGGCAAGAATTTATCCGCTTTTCTCTTCAAGCAAGGGGAATTCTACATATATCGGTAACAAAAATCAGGGCATACTTATTGATGACGGTGTTTCGTTTTCACGGCTCAAAAAGGCGTTTGAGGTCAACGAGCTTCCGCTTGAAGCGATAAAGGCTGTATTTATCACGCATGAACACTCCGACCACATTAAGGGGCTTTCGGTGCTGACGAAAAAGCTTCGCGTTCCCGTTTACGCGCAATCCTACACTCTTGAAATTCTTGAAAGCATTGGCTGCATAAACAGCGAGGGTTACGAGATGAAGGAGTTCGAGGAGATCTGCGGAATGAGAATATCCTGTTTCCCCACTTCGCACGACACGGAGGAATCCTGCGGTTACAAGGTAGAATTCGAGGACGGAAAGTGCTGCGCTGTTTGCACCGATCTTGGCTACGTTTCGTCCGTGGTCGAGGAGAGTCTGCTCGGGACGGACGCTGTGCTTATCGAATCGAACTATGATGTTGAAATGCTGCGCAACGGCAGGTATGACTACTATCTTAAAACGCGAATCTTTTCCAAGAACGGACATCTTTCCAACGACGACTGCGGCTGTTTTGCGCGAAAGCTTGTTGAAAGCGGCACGACAAAGCTTATCTTAGGTCACCTTTCGCAGGATAACAACACTCCGGAGATTGCCGCCGAAACCGTTGTCCGTCATCTTGACGGTTTTACACGCAACAGCGATTATATTTTAAGCGTTGCGCCGGTCGAAACAAGCGGCGGATTTGTTGCTATTTAAGGAGATTTTATGCTTAATGTTAATATAATCACGGTCGGAAAGCTTAAAGAAGGTTATCTTCGTGACGCTTCTGCGGAATATCAGAAGCGGCTTTCTGCTTTCTGCAAGCTGAATATAGTTGAGCTTTCCGAGAACAGACTTCCCGACAGTCCTTCCGAAAAGGAGATCACCAACGCGCTTTCTGCTGAGGGAAAGGCAATTTCTCATTTACTTTTGGGAAATAACTGCTATAATATTGCAATGTGTATAGAGGGAAAGCAGCTTTCATCGGTTAAATTTGCGGAAAAGCTGCAAAATGTATCTGCGCTTGAAGGAAAAAGCACGGTCAACATTGTTATCGGCAGCTCGTTCGGCATTGCTCCCGAGGTCAAGGCAATGGCGGACTTTAAGCTGTCTATGTCGGAGATGACGTTCCCTCACCAGCTTGCGAGGATAATGCTGCTTGAACAGCTCTACCGTGCGTTTCAGATAAATGCAGGGGGGAAATACCACAAATGAAATTCGGAATTAGGAATTCGGAATGCGTAATTATTTTTGCTCCAAATTGCATTTTAAGTGTAGGGGACGGGTTTCCCGTCCCGTTGGCGTTACACATATTTGTGATTTCAATTAACCTGCATAATATACGCATTAGTTATTGAAAAATCGCAAAAAATATTGTATAATAAAAATATAACTATCGGAAAGGAAGCTTATTTATGAATAAGGTCAAGGTAACGATCTGCGGAAAAGAATATGCACTTAAAACAGAAGAGAGCGCAAGCTATTTCTATGCGCTTGCAAAAAAGGTGGAAAAAGAGATTGACGGAATGGTTGCACAGTCGGACAGCATAAGCGTTCAGTCGGCGGCTGTTTTGGCGGCGCTTTCCGCTTTTGACGAGGCTCAGAAAGCCAACGAGAGCATTGACAATATCCGCACACAGATAAAGGAATATGTTGACGAGGCCTGCGCTGCGAGAGCCGAAAAGGAAGAGGCTTTAAAGCAGGTCGAGGAGCTTAAGCTTAAGATAAAAGACCTTGAAAATCAGCTCAACATCGCAGAGATGAAAGAAACTATTGATAAATCGGTGACAAAGAAATAATGGGAATTGAAATTCTTGCACCTGCGGGAAGTCCCGAGAGCATTTATGCCGCTGTGCGCTGCGGTACGAATGCCGTTTATGTAGGTGGAAGCCGTTTTTCCGCCCGAGCAAACGCAACGAACTTTACTGCGGACGAGCTTTCGGCGGCTGTTGATTACTGAGATCGGAAGAGCGTCGTGTAGGGAAAGAGTGTAGATCTCGGTGGT
>CAMJES010000318.1 GCA_946404705.1 uncultured Ruminococcus sp.
TAGTATTTACCTCTCTTTAGAACGGTATTTTTGTGTTTTCTTTAATAATCGCATACACCTGATCCCATGCTCCTATGAGCACTCCATTTATGAAATCGGGAGGGTATTTTGCAACAGGCATCTGTTCCGGAAAATATCCCTTGTTTGAAACTGCGAAGCGTATATCCTTTTCGGATACATTATTGGCACGCATAAGATCCTGAAGAGCCTGAGGTATATCGGGAGGAATATCAGGCTCGCCGCCGATTTCCTCAAAGTCTGACAGATCGGTTATGTCCATACTTACGTTATTTGTCGGTGCAGGTGTCGGCGCAGTCTGCTCAACAGGCTTTGGATCTGCCTGTGTTTTTATATTTGGTGGAGGTGCAACCGTTTCGGCGGCAGTCGTTACAGTATGTTCGATAACGTGTGCGATCTGAGAGTAGTCAAGCGGAAGCTTCGGCGGAAGATCGGCACGGTTTTTAGCATCCCAGCAGGGGTGATGTGTCGTGTACATTACACGCTGACCGCCCTGCGCCTTGAATTTTTTGCCGTCTTTATCGGCAGCAACAGAATATGTTTCATAGTTGCAGAAAAGTATCATGTCTGCCCATTCCTTTACAAGCGGAGCTGTCTGCGAGCTTGTTTTCTTTCCGAGCTTCAGTTCATAACGGTCATACGCTCCGGCTTCATCGGGCTGTTCAAATTTTTTGAGCTGTGAGTGACAGTTTAATACTACATGGCAGATATCCTTGTCAATAAGCTCCTGGAGAAGATTAAGGAAGCGTCCGACAGCTTCGGCAACATATACATAGCCGTTGCCGTAACCGAAATCTTCAATACCTTTTTTGCCGTGTGTGTTAAGTACATCTTCAACACAAAGTCTTTCCGCCCAGTCCATTGTATCAATGACCAAGGTTTCGCATATCTGCGGATTCTGCTTGACATACTCAATATAATTGATGAGCATTGTCCATGACGTTGGCTTGTCCTCGAAACGGTTTACATTGAGATTTCCCGTGCTGCCCTCGGTATCGATAAAAAGGGGCTGGGGAAAGTGTGCTGCAAGGGTAGATTTGCCCACGCCCTCGGGACCGTAAATAACTACCTTCTGCCTTTTGCGGATGATTCCGCCAGAGATTTTTACGTTCATTAGAATGTACCTGCTTTCCAAGTCTTATTTTCTTTTGGTTCTTCGGGAGCTTCTCCCTTTACATATCCATCTTCGATGATTATGCTGCATTCATCGCCTGTGGATACCCGTGTCGCAATTGCCTGTAACCCTTCAGCTTCAAGCCACGATCCGAACTCGTTGAGAGTATCAATATCCATCTGTTCAAGCTTGTCCATAAGTACAAATCCGCATTCGGGATTAAGCTTGCGTACAATTGCAGCAGAAACACGGAGCTGCTCCGAGCCGCTCATACAATCCCATTTTGCACCGTTATATGTGAGTTCGCCGTTGTCTACCGAAAGTCCCGGAAGAGGAAGCGCAGCATTATCAAGAAGCTTTTTGCGATCTGCACGGACAGTTTCTATCATTACGGTAAGGGAATCATATTCATCTTTATACTGCTTGGCTTCCATTTCTGCCTTTTCCTTATCGAGATTGCTGCGGATTTTTATATTTACAGTTTCAATGTCACGGATATTGTTTTCAAGTTCAGCTGTGTTTTCATCAAAGAGTGCGGCTGCGGACTGTTCAGCTATTCTCAAATCTTCGGAGATGTCATGCTGCTGACTTTCAAGCTCGGTAAGCTGTGAGCGAAGCATTTCTATCCTGCTTGTGATGTTGGCGTGTGCCGCTTTAAGCTGTTCAGCTCTGTCACGCTTGCGCTGATTTTCTCCGTTTCGGGCAAGTATTTCCTGCTGCTGACGGATAAGCTCCGAAGCAGATACAGGTTCTTTCGGGACGCCCTCATACTCGGGCAGCTCCGCAGCATATTTTGCTTTCTGCTCTGCGATGCGTCCTATTTCAAGCCTGCGGTTGTATAACTTGTTTTCCTCTGTGTCATATTCCGCAAGCTTGTCACCAACACCGATTATCTGCAAAAGCACGGCGGCTTTATCCTTGGAGGACGATTCCATAAACTTGGGGAGATCAAGGGCAAAGGTGCTTATGAAGGCATTGAGAAGCTGCTGACCGCCGCGCTTTCCGCTTTCATCGGTTACTTTAAGGTCGCTGTTTTTTCCGCAGCGCTCCACAACGATACCATTGCTCAGTTTTACCTTTAAGTGCGGAGGAACAGAAGAACCCTCACGCATTGCTCCGGAAGGGCGGAACTTATCTCCTCCGAGTGCCCATGCAATAGAATCCAGTACAGAGGTTTTACCCTGATTGTTTTTGCCGCCGATAATTGTAAGACCGCTCTCGGACGGCTCAAGCTTTACGGCTCTTATGCGCTTGACATCATCAAGCTCAAGACTGTTTATTTTTATCATATTATGGTTTCCTCCTTACAATCTGATTATCTGTGCTTTTTTGACAGCTTCCAAAATAACAGGATCATTACCACCACGACAACCACCACAGACTATCTGGACAAGAGATCGGAAGAGCGTCGTGTAGGGAAAGAGTGTAGATCTCGG
>CAMJES010000319.1 GCA_946404705.1 uncultured Ruminococcus sp.
TACGACTACTATCTTGTCGAGACGCAGGCCCCCTCGGGTTACAACATTCTCGACAATGCCGTAAAGGTGAACTTTACCGATGCAGAGGTTGAAGCTACCGCCGGTGTTTATACCGTTAAAGTGCCTAACAGCAGTGGCATCCAGCTCCCGATCACGGGCGGTACCGGTACTGTAATCTTTACCATAATCGGTATTGCGCTCATGGTTGGCGCAGTTGTGTTGTTTGTTGTTTCTCGCAAAAAAGCAAAAGAAAGCAAGTAATTCCAAGTTTCTTTAAAAGGGGCGGCGAGCAGTTTCCGCCCCCTTTTTTAACAATATAAAAAGGAGGAAAACAGTGTGAAAAAAGTATTGCCGACCATATTGATTGTACTTGTATTTCTCGCCGGAATCGCTGTTTTCCTATATCCGACCGTTTCCAACTATCTTTATGAGAAAAACAGCAGCAAAGCTATTACCCAGCATTCGGAAAACGTCAATAAATTAAGTCCTGAAATTATCGCGGAGGAAAAAGAGGCTATAATGCGCTATAACAAAAGCCTATTTGAAAACGCCGTGGTACTGACTGACCCGTTTGACCCGGACGCTTACCCCCTAACCGACGGCGAGTATAGTGAGCTTTTGGCTTTTGATGATGAAATGGCATATATTGAGATTCCCGCGATTAATGTGTATCTGCCAATTTATCACGGAACAGCGGAAGAAACATTGTTGATCGGTGTAGGGCATTTGGAAAACACATCGCTGCCTGCAGGGGGATTAACTACACATGCCGTTTTATCGGCGCACTGCGGTTTGCCGTCTGCACGTCTTTTCACAGATCTGCATTTGCTAAAACAAGACAGTATTTTTCGTATTCACGTTCTTGACGAGACGTTAACCTATCAGGTTTACGATATCGAGACAGTCGAACCTGACGACAGTTCCTCTCTTTTTATACAGGAGGGCGAGGATCTTGTGACTCTGATCACCTGCACTCCCTATGGTAAGAACACCCATCGTTTGCTGGTACACGGCAGACGAATTGAGGAAAAGGATGAAGCTCTGATCGAAGAACCGAAAATCGAAAAGAAAATGACATGGGAGGACTATACAAAGCTTGCGGCCATCGGTATTACGGCGGTGTTTGTTCTGTTGCTGCTTGGAAGTGCGATTAAAGACTTGATACGGAGGAAGAAGCATGAGAAAGCTGATTAGAATAATAGCTGTTATCTTGTTGATTGTCGGCATTGGCTTTTTTGCTTATCCTATTGCCCTGAGGGTTGTCTTTAATAGGCAGGCGAATCAAGCGATTGACCAATTAGAACAGCTTAAAACAGACGAATTTCAGACGGATGATTCGGTTACAGATGAATGCGACCTTCCGTATGCCCAACTGCGCAAGGCGATGTTCGATTATAATGAGAGGCTGTATGTAAGCGGGCAAAGCGGACTGATCGACCAGCTGTCGTATGAAAAACCGGATTTTTTACTCTCCGATTACGGAATTGACAGTGATATACTTGCTTACATTACAATTCCCTCAATCGATGTTAAACTTCCGATTTATAACGGCGCAAGCATGGAAAATATGGCTAAGGGAGCGGCATATCTTGCCAACACCTCACTTCCTGTCGGAGGAGACAATACCAATTGTGTAATTGCCGCCCATACGCGGTATAAGGGAATCCATATGTTTAAAAGAATTACCGAGCTTAAATCGGGGGATGAAATTTATATAACTAATTTTTGGGAAACACTTGTGTATAAAGTAGTAGAAGCCAAGATCATCGACCCCAATGACAGTAAGAACATTTATATACAGGCAAACAAATCTCTTGTGACCCTATCGACCTGTCATCCGTATCCGTACAATTACCAGAGGTATTTGGTATATGCCGAGCTTGTCGAGAATTAGCCTGTTTCCCGAAATAAACCTTTAAAGAATTTTGCAACATATATGAGTACGGAATAATTATTGTTTGGATATATGAGAAAATAGGTGTGGTCGTGCCGGTATTTCAATACTTTTTAATCAAATCCGCTATGAACAAAAAGATGCCCTCCGAAAAACTCCGATTTCATCGGGGTTTTTCTCGTTTTTGGGGCAAGTTATTTGAAGATAGTTTTAGAGATGCCAAACGACAAAAATCCTATTCAGATACCTTTTAAACCGACATAACCGAAAATACGAGTAAAAGCAAGCACATGGACTCGCAACTGCATTTTATTTATAGATTGTTTCTGCATTGATATACGCAGAATAAGCAATAACAATGGGGACGGCAATCAAACCATCCCCAAGTTCATCTATGCATTATATATAAGCTCACGTAATACGATTTCGTTTGCTCTGATTCGTATGTTATTCATTTGGCGAACCCATTCCATTTGATTCTCTGCCTTGAGCTGTTCTGTTATATCTTCACGATCTGCCATCTGCTTAACCAGCCGGGAACACATTTCTTCTGCCTGTTTGTCAATATCAGCAAGGTAACTATTCAATTTGCCACTGAGCTGCAAGCCGGAGAGAAGAACCCGCTTGTTTTCTCGCAGATAATTCAAGTGCCGCTGCCCCCATATACCGATA
>CAMJES010000320.1 GCA_946404705.1 uncultured Ruminococcus sp.
GCATACGAGATATCATAGCCGGTGACTGGAGTTCAGACGTGTGCTCTTCCGATCCAACGCAGAAAGCGTCCATGAGTATGTCCGAAAAGGACTATATTGCAGCCGTTCTGCTTTGCAGCCGTTGTTATATGTTCAAGGCTGCCTTTAACGCCGTAGGAATGGCCGTGCGCGGCGAAGATCCTTGCGCCGCCTGCGTCTATTATCATCGAAAGCGGAAGTCTGCTGCAATAGTCGCAGTTCCCCGCAACTCTGCGGAAATCAAGGTGCGGATATTCCACTATGATAAGGTCGCTTTCATATTCCCCGTCACCGAGATGAATGAACATCTGCGCTTTTCCGAGGTTTTTGTCAATAACATCGCTTACAGCCCCTGCTTTTCCGTGTGAATCGGACATAACAACGATCCTCACACCTTTTCGCCCCTTTGCATATCATATATCAGCGGTTCGGAAGTTCCGCCCGTAAAAATACTTCTAACAGGATAAATTATATCATAAACTATAAGGAAAATAAAGAGTAATCCGTAAATTTATTTTGTCAAGGGAGATTATGTATGACCGATTTCAACAAGGAAAATATGAACGAACTTCTTGATGTTGTAAGCCGAAAGCTCGGCGTACCTAAGGAACAGCTGAAAAATGAACTTGAAGCAGGAAAATTCGACTCTGCGCTGAAGAATATGAAGCCTGCCGATGAAGCAATGTTCAACCGTATCGTAAATAATCCTGCAGCACTTGAACAGTTTATGAGCAGTCCGCAGGCAAAGGCGCTCTATAACAAGCTTACGGGCGGAAAATAAACCGGAAAATAAACGCAAAAAAGTCAACGGGAGGTGACCGCATTGGAGGATATGGCTGAAAAGATCCAATCTCTGCTGTCCGATGAAGAAAGTATGCAGCAGATCCGTGAGCTTGCGGCGATGTTCGGCAGTTCCTCCGATGCGTCCGCACAGCCGCAGCAGCCGTGCGGAGAAAAACCGCCGCAAACCGCAGAAGAACCGCTTATAAATCCTGCGGCGCTAATGAGCCTTATGTCGGGAATGTCCAAAAACGACAAAAACTGCGAGCTGCTTATTGCCTTGAAACCGCTTTTGTCAGCGGACAAACAACCCCGTGTTGACAAAGCGATAAAGCTGCTGCGGCTTTTTAACGTTTATACCGAGCTTAAAGCAAGCGGCGCGCTCGGAAACATATTTTAACGGAGCAAAAGCTTTATGGAAAACAGCAAACAGAGCATTTCAATGGCGGAAAAACGAGTCGAGGAGATGAATAGGTTGACGCAGGGGCTTCTTGAACAGAGCAATCGCTATATGCAGCAGAGAAATAACCGTCAGAGCAGACCGCAGAATAATATGAATATGAACAGAGGTGTTCCCCTTACGCCGCCTAAGCCGAGGTTTGAAACGGTCGAACCCCCCCGTCAAAGCAGACCCGACCTGCCGCCAAGACCCGAACCGCCGCCCTGTGAAGCAGTCAAGTCTGAGCCGCCTGCCTTTAGCGGAGCTAATTCCGATACTGCTCTTATTATTATGCTTGCTGCGCTGCTGCTTAAAGAAAATGCGGATATAAAGCTTATTCTGGCTTTATTATACATACTTATGTGAGGAACGTGATCTTATGTTAAAAATGGCAGAATTAATAAGCCGAGCAGGCAGTATTATTACGGGCAAACCGCCGAAAAACTCAGAAAAGGAGCAAAGCGAAAAAGAGCTTCTCGAAGATATCGACTGCGTAATAAACGAGCTTGCGCATTGCCGCAGACGTTTTAACCTTGTGACGGATAACGACCTTATCGAAGCCGTCATATACGAGGAGCTTGCCCTGCGCTCGCGGTATGCATATCTTTTGCGGCAAGCGCGGCAGTCGGGATTAACGGGGAGGACGGTGCTGAAATGAGCGGAGAAAGCCTTGGGGAGCTGATTTTTTATTTAGCGACCGTCATATCGGCAGTTGTGATGATCGTGCATTTTCTGAAAAGCGGAAAGCCTGCAAAAACGGCATTTTTCGGTATGGGATCGGGCGCAGTATTTCTTGTGGCGCTGCATTTTTGGGGAGGATATGTCGGATTTGAAGTTCCGCTGAATTTTTTCACCTCCGTATTTTCGCTGATACTTGGGATACCGGGAGTGATTATACTTGCATTGATGGGGCATTTTGGGATACTGTAAGAATTTTTTAATGTGGAAAGTGAATTTAATGCGTAATGCGTAATTATTACCGCACCAAAATTTGTCGGAAAAACCGCGAAGCGGACGAAAGTTTACGTTAATTCTGCAAGAATTTCGCTTTGTTCAAAAGGTGGCGAGGGGTCAAGGGGGCGAGCAGCCCCTTGTCGCAGGTCATTTATGACCTTTGGCAGAAGCGCGAAACTCCCTAAACCATAGCTAAATATTTGCTGCGACAGCATAAAAAAGTAAAAGCTTAAAAAGCGCAATTCACATCAAAAATCGGAAAACGAGAAAAGTTTTGTCAAACAAATACTTGTTAAACCGACTTGTGAATTGCGCCTATTCTATTTTCCTAAAGTAAACTATCCTTGCGGTGGAATATACGAGCAAAGCGA
>CAMJES010000321.1 GCA_946404705.1 uncultured Ruminococcus sp.
ACCCTTTAAAAAGCGTGGACGTAAACTTTTGTCCGCTTCGCGGTTTTAACGACAATTCCGAATTCCGAATTCCGAATTATACAAAATTCGTCATTCTTCTTTTATCGTGACTTTATGCTCTTCCTCATATTTCTCTATGCCCTTATTAATAAGCATCGCCATAATACACAAGGGCAAGGCTGCTCTGAAATTAACGCGGTTCTTTTTGCTGCTTACATATACTACCTTCGGGTTGCCCTTCTTCCCGAGGACTGTAAGCTCTGCAGGAACGCCTTCATCGACAACTATTTTGGTTTGCTTCGGCAGGAAAAATCTTTCTATGATCCCATATACTGCAAGCACTATTGAAAGTGAAAGCAAGGAATCTCTGATCGATTTTAAAAAATCCATTATCTCTTTATTCATAAAAGCTTCTCCTTAGTTCAAAGCGTTTTTGCGATGTTTTTTATGGATTCCGTTACAAGCTGACGGAAAAGCGGCGCTGCTTTATCGGCAGTTTCCTGAACCTCGGCGTGTGTGAGCGGTTTATCCGTTATTCCGCAGGCAAGATTGGATATGCAGGAAATTCCGACTGTTTTCAATCCGCAATGGTTTGCTGCGATTGCTTCGCAGGCGGTCGACATTCCTACTGCGTCTGCACCGAGAGTACGAACCATACATATTTCCGCAGGAGATTCATAATTCGGGCCTGTAAGCTGGATATAAACGCCCTCCTGAAGCTTAATATCAAGCGATTTTGCGGTATTTCTAACGACCTCGCGCAGATCTCTGTCATAAATATTGCTCATATCGGGGAAGCGAAGTCCGAGTTCATCGACATTCTCGCCGATAAGCGGTGACGGCGCCATACATATCTGGTCGGAGATAAGCATAAAGTCGCCTGCGTGATAATCGAAATTCACCCCTCCTGCTGCGTTCGTGACGAACAGCACCTTTGCACCCATAAGCTTCATAAGCCGCACGGGAAGAACGACGTCCTCCATAGGATAGCCCTCATAATAGTGGACTCTGCCCTGCATGATAACGACCTTGACATCGCCGACATAGCCGAAAACAAATCTTCCCTTATGTCCGGGAGCGGTCGAAACGGGAAAGCCCTCGATATCCTTATACTCAAGGACGGCTTCCTGCTTTATTGTATCGGCGTAGTCGCCAAGTCCCGAGCCGAGGATCAGCGCGATATCGGGCGCAAAATCTATCTTATCCTTAAAGCATTTATAGCATTTCTGCAATCTTTCGTAAGCCTTGCTCATAACGCAAAAATCCTTTCTGAAAGTTACACCATTTTTGTTTCTTTTGTAGCAGCTCTGACTTCCATTATTCCCGTATCGGCGTGGAAAAATACAGTTCTGCCATAGTTAAGACCGGTTTCCTCTGCGATTATTCTGATACGGTAAGCTGCAAGCATTTTCTTTACAGCCTCGACATTTCTTTCGCCGATATTGAATACTGCCGAGCTTGAAGTAAACATCTGCGCTCCGCCTGCGATCTTAGCGGTAAGATTTTTTGTTGTTGCGCCTGCGAGCGACATTTCCTGAATAAGTTCGGTGATGCCCGTATCGGCGTAACGGCGGCGGTTTTCGGGAGTTGACTTGCTTGCTGCAGCTGCGTCCTTGCTCAACGGAAGCATAATATGCGCAAGTCCTGCGATCTTCTTTTCTGCGTCATAAAGGCAGATACCTACGCAAGAACCGAGAGCGTATGTAACAAGAACATCATCAGCCTTTCCGACCTTGAGGTCGGCAATTCCTACTGTTATCGTTCCCATATCAAATATTCACTCCCAGCTTATTAAACAGATATTCAAGCGACCTCATTTCGGGGACAAGGATCATATTGCTCTTTACTTCATTTCCGCCTATAATAAAGCTGTCGTCTATCAGCAGAACCTTATCGCCGACCTGTGCAAAGCTTACAGCCGGAACGCTCAATATTGCGCCTGCCATATCAACGCACATATTCGGAACGGAGATATCTATCATCATATTTGTGAGAGAAGCGATCGCATTGATATACGAAGCAGACATAATGTTTCCGACTTCGCCTATAAAAGAAACCTCCATTTCGTTCATATTGGTTATATCCTCTATTCCCATTCCGAAAACAGCTTCCGTCATTCTGCTTGCGCAGGAATGCTGAATAACATAGAGCATCATTCCCGTGATATCTCCCGTAATGTTTACAAGCATACCGATCGCAACATTTTCGGGGCCGCCGAGGAAGTTGACAGCGTCATCAAAGTTCAAAAGCCTTACATCGGGGACGCTTATATCTATCGGACAGTTGAGCATTGTGGACAGAGCGCTTGCGGCATTGCCCGAACCTATATTTCCTATTTCCTTGAGAACGTCAAGATGCATAGCCTGAAGTTCTTCGATATTTGTTATCGCCATTAATTACAAATCCTTTCGCAAAAATTCGGGGTTGGTCGTTTAATTTCTGAGATTGTTGATAATGTCTTCAAGCTGATTATGTGTTTTGACCATAGTTATGTTGAGCTGGAATGCGCGCTGGTACTCGATGACCTTCGACATTTCATTTGCAATATTTGTTGAAGAAGC
>CAMJES010000322.1 GCA_946404705.1 uncultured Ruminococcus sp.
ACCACCGAGATCTACACTCTTTCCCTACACGACGCTCTTCCGATCTTGCTTATATGCCGAATCATCGGTATTATCCTTCTTATGAGCGGCGTTTTCTTCACCGGCTCTTCCCTGCTCAACATGAATTCAATGATTCGAAAAATAAATCTTGTTCCAGGGCTTATCCAGCTTCTGCTCGGACTTTTTATAACTGTCCGTCCCGATAAAATTGTCGGATTTATAACAATTATTATAGGAATTATCGTTCTTGTTCAAAGCTTCGGTATCCTTGAACACGGTCTTGAAACAAAATTCCTCGGATACAAAATA
The DNA here is from genome assembly GCA_946404705.1 of uncultured Ruminococcus sp. GTDB lineage: Bacteria > Bacillota > Clostridia > Oscillospirales > Ruminococcaceae > UMGS363. Next base: position 310 of record CAMJES010000322.1, read on the forward strand.
TGGTGGGTAACGGCTGTAATTGCCGTTGTAATGGCGATACTCGGAATCATTATTATCGTTAATCCTTTCGGCGCAGTTTCCGCTGCAATGAAGTTCACGGGAATTGTTCTTGTGATACAAGGAGTTTCCGATATCATAACCCGATACAAGGCCGATAAGGTAATCGAAAAAATGAAAAATAACAGTGGAAATGATTATATAGACACCGATTACACAATCAAATAAAACAAATGCGCAGTCCGTATGATATAACGTGTATATCGTCAGGCTGTGCATTTTTACGGTGATGTTTTCGTTTTTTCTTTTTCGCGTTGAAGGCGCATTCCGCACGTTTCAGTTTAATAAGTTTGGTGATAATTTGGACAGAGAAAAATACTTTTATGCCCTTTCAAAAGTCCTTGACGGTGAACATAAAAGGGCAGGAATAGGTACATACGGCGAAAAGACCGTACATTCCGTTTTAAAGAACTACTTTGAGCCGTTTGAGGACAGCCATGAGCAGAAAATCGGCGGTTTTATTGCCGATATTGTCGGCGAAAACGGCATAATCGAAATTCAGACTACAGGCTTTGACAAACTGCGAAAAAAGCTTGCGGCTTTTCTTGAAGTCAGCGATGTTACCGTTGTTTATCCTATCCCATATAACAAATGGCTGATACCGATAAACCCCGAATCGGGAAACATGGGCAGAAAACGGAAATCACCAAAAAAAGGCTCACCCTATGATATTTTTCCCGAACTGTATAAAATAAAGCCGTTTCTATCAAACGAAAGACTTCACTTCTGCATTGTAATGCTCGATGTTGAGGAATACCGTCAGCCACCCGAAACAACGGGACTGAAAAGAGGACGCCGCCGCGGCAGTACACGTTATGACAGAATACCGATTGCGCTTTGCGATGAACTGCACTTCGACAAGCTTTCCGACTGGCTTTATTTTGTTCCGAACGGACTTGGCGAAGAATACACTTCCAAGGATCTTGCCGCCAAAGCAGGAATACACGTTAGCTCGGCACAGCTTACGCTCAACATTCTGACAGCGCTCGGAGTGACCGAACGTATAGGCAAGCAGGGAAACAGCTACTTATACAAAACGGTCATTCAAACAGACGAAGAAATCTTTCCGCCTCACGCTTGAGCCGAGCGGTCGGAAGTCCGACAACGTTGAAATAATCCCCGTAAATTCGCTTTGCAGGAAGCAAGCCTTTATCCTGAATTCCGTAAGCACCTGCCTTATCCATAGGCGAGCCTGTCCGAACATAGCTTTCGATATCTTCATCGGAAAGAGGATAGAACTCGACCTCTGTTTCCTCGGAAAAGCTTAGGCTCCTGCCGTTGTAAAATAAGCATACGCCCGTTATTACCTTATGTGTGTTTCCCGAAAGTTCGGTTAACATTCTTTTTGCGTCCGATTCATCGGTCGGCTTGCCGTAGACAATGCCGTTAAAAACGACTATGGTATCGCAGCCTATCACAAGCGCTTCTCTGTGATTTTCGGCTATATGCGCCGCTTTCTTTACGGCGAGGAATTCTGCGCTCTGCTCGGCAGGAATTTCACACGGCACGTTTTCCTCCACATCGGAGGGTATGCACTCAAATTCATCAAAAACGCTTGCTAAAAGCTCTCTTCTGCGAGGTGACGCAGAAGCAAGAATTACTTTCATATTTTTTATTCCTTTCTAAAGAGGTGTCTTACAATGATTATAAAAACCTATGACTATCTTCCCGAAGAAGCTCGTTTTATCCGACAGACTGTTTTTGTCGAAGAACAAGGTTTCAAGGAAGAGTTCGACTCTGTTGACAACACAGCTATCCATGCAGTTGCATTTATTGACGGCGCTCCTGCCGCAACGGGAAGAGTTTTCCCATCGGAAGAGGACGGTGTTTTCTATCTCGGCAGGCTTGCTGTGATAAAGGACTTCCGCAAATCGGGAGCAGGAAGCGCAATGATAAAACATCTTGAAGCCGAAGCTTCAAAGCACGGCGCAGTCAAGATAAAGCTACACGCTCAGGTTCGTGCTAAAGGTTTCTACGAAAAGAACGGATATGTGGCAGAGGGGGAAGTTTTTCTCGAAGAGTTTGAGCCGCATATCACTATGGTAAAATCCCTTAAAAATTGATAATTCCAAGGTGTTCAAGCAGTATCTTTATGCCCATAAGTACAAGTATAATTCCGCCGACAAGCTCCGCCTTGTTCTAGATCGGAAGAGCGTCGTGTAGGGAAAGAGTGTAGATCTCGGTGGT
>CAMJES010000323.1 GCA_946404705.1 uncultured Ruminococcus sp.
ATACCTCTTGCCGACTATCTTCCGCTCGGTGAAAATGCAGCCTGTGATGTTTCCGCTGCTGTCAAACGCAGTAGGGAAGAAGCTGTCAGCCTGTATGTATGCCGTTGCAATTCCGCTCGGTGTAAGATACGGTTTCAGCATTATTCCGCCCATAGCACAAGCCTTTTCAACAAAAACGGGCGCATCTGCGATAAGCTTGCTGTAAAAAGGGGAGAGATATTCCGCCCTCTTGCCGCCGCTTATCTCCGAGGACATTTCAAGCGTAACAAGCCTTGCCATTTCGTGCGTGACAGCGTAAGCAAGCCGCTTACTGCGGACATCGTCATTGAGCCACGAAGCCTTGCCTTCGTACAGATCGGACCATAAGCGTATGGCAGTAGTCATATCCTGCGACATTGCTATGCTTACGCCGAGCTTTTCGGAAACGGTTTTTTTGTCAAACAATTTTGAGATCACCTCTTTTATCGCTGAAAGAATGTTCATTACTTGCCTCTCTTTCGCCAAATGGGATAAGTTCCGTAGCGCACAGCATCAATACTGTGATTGTCCCTGTCGGGGTAGCCGCTGATTATTTCACCGTCCTTGGTGCGTTCGTATTCGTATTCGGTGAATTCCTTTGCTGTGCCCTTGCAGGATTCGTCAATTACGATCTCGTTCAAGGACTGCAGCCACTTCATTGAGTAATCGACCGAGCCGGGACCTTTTTCGACCGCTCTGCAGGCTAAACCGTAACTGCGGTAATCTCCGACCGACTTCGGCTCTGCGCTGTCGGCTGTGATAAGGTCGGAGGAAGTCACGCCCTTATTCTTCATAAGAAAATCTGCCGTTTCACGGTTGCCCTGCTTGCTGCATCGGTATTCATCGAAGATGTACAGCGTTCGCCGAGCTGCATCGAAGTGCATCTTCACCCAAGCGAACGGGTCGGGATACCAGCCCCAGTCGATACCCATGTATATTCGGTCAAATTCCTTGCGCTCCTGCTCGGTTATCCTTCGGACATTCACATTCTCAAACACATTTCCGCCCGTTCCTGTCGGGATCCCGAGATATTCATGCTGATATGCCCGTTCGTTCGTGCGTTTGAGCTGTTCCGCATCGTCAAGGAACTTTTCCCCGAGCCATTCGGCAGGAACGGAACGATAATCGGACTTTATGACGATACGGCTTTTACGTTCTTCAAGCACATACTTGTTCGCCCAGTTGTTCACCGTGATAGGCGGATTGAACGACTTGAAAACATAGAACCTGCTGCCGCCTCTCGCCGCCGACTGCTCAACGGAACGTATCTCTTCATCACCTGCGAACTGGTCAAGCTCTTCAAACCAAAGTATGCCAATATATCCGAACTTCGGCTTTATCGACTTGACTTTGAGAGGATCGTCCAGACCTCGGAAGAATATCGTCTGTCCTGTCGGTTTGTAAATGATCTGCATAGGGGAAACTGTTGATTTGAACTCCGAGGATAAGCCGAGCATTTCTATCGCCCATAAAATCTGATTGTAAACGCTGTCTTTGAGCGTGTTGCCGTATTTGCGCAGCACAAGACAGTGCATATCGGGATTTCGCTTCATAAGCAGCGGAATTTCCTCACTTACGAACGAGGATTTGCAGGAACCTCTTCCGCCCGGAAAGGTGTATTCGGTGTAAACATGGTCACGAATGAGCCTGTGCGCTTCGAAGAAGTGTGGGGGAATGACCACGCTTAAATTTATATCTTTCGTCATATATCGTCCACTATCCTTATAATGGTTTCGGCTGAATTCTTCTCCTCGGATGCAGCTTTTTCTTTCAGCTTAAGCTCGCGCTTTTTAAGTGCAAGCTCTTCGTGTCCGATATCCTTGCCGAGTATCTGCATAACTCTGTCAAAAGCTTTGGTATCGCCGTTGGCAGCATTCAGGAACATTGCCATAACAAGCACCATTTCGTTATCCATATCCTCGGGATCCACACCGAGAGCTTCGAGCTGTTCTTGATCGTTGGAAGCAGCAGGAAGCTCCAAAAGAGCCTTCATTTTCTGCTTCATATCACGTTTGCGCCGGCGAGTTTCGCCCGAAGCTTTACCGCCTTTGGAGTTGTATTCTCTCACTTCGCTCTCACTTCGTTCAGTAAAAGGAATTAAATTCTGTTCATTCACAGGTCACCACCTACCGTAATTTGGGTATAAAAAAATCCGCTTACAGCAAAATCTGTAAACGGATATAAAAATTTCATTATATCAATTTTAGCACAAACATAGTGAACTGTCAAGCCTTTTGGGAAATTTCTTCAAGAGCATATCCGTGAAGCTTATGTATATACCGAACGCTGACGTTCAGCTCCTCCGCGATCTGCTCCCATGACTTGCAGTAGAGATAATACATATTGAGGACTTGCCGCTTTTTATCGTCTTCCACAAGATAGATAAGCCTGCCTGCCGTGCGATAAGGCCTTGACAAATCCTCTCTACAGCTGTTCATTTTATCCTCACGGTCGGACAGCTCGCAGTAAGCGTTCTCAAGATCGGAAGAGCACACGTCTGAACTCCAGTCACCGGCTATGATAT
>CAMJES010000324.1 GCA_946404705.1 uncultured Ruminococcus sp.
TAGCGGGAGCCACGGGAGAAATAACAGCATCAAAATATGCAAAAGTCACATCTGCATTAGCTGTTCCGAGAGCGACCATAGCGGAGCCGATAGCATTTCCGGTAACAACAGAAACCTTGACGGTCGTTGCTTCGGCATAAGCGTTTGCAAGCTTTGCAAGGTCGCGGATATTATCGTTTGTTTCAAAGCCTTCTGTATCAATAACAGTAACAACGGGGATAGAGAAAGCGTCGCAGGTTCTTACGAAACGTGCAAGCTTTGCGCTGTCGTCCGATGTAAGCTTGTCTGCTGTTTTATTTGTTGCGGCAATGCCTACAACAGAGCCGCCAAGTCTTGCAAGTGCGGTATATGCAGCCTTGCCGAACTCCTTGGAAAGCTCGATAACACTTCCTTCATCTGCAAGAGCCTCGGCAACATCAGCTGCCTTGCCCTCAGCAAGCTTAGAGGAAGCTGTATATTCAAATTCGGGAGCAACTGCGAGGTTGTTTGCAGGAAGAACGGAGAGAAGCTCTCTTGCGCCCTTAACTGCTTCCGCATCGTCCTTTGCAAGGATAGAAACACCGCCGAGCTTTGCAGCGTCAGCGCCGTTTTTGCCCTCACCTGCAGAAAGATAGATAGCGCTGTCTTCGGTTGCAACTACGAAATCGGAGGAAGCAGCGATAAGTGCCGCACTTCCTACGCAGGTACCTGCAACAACTGCGATCTGAGGAACAACGCCCGAAAGATTGTTTGTATATGCAAGAATTTCGCTGTAAGCAGCGATAGCGTCAGCACCGTCCGTTACAACAGCGCCGTTTGAATCGAAGATTCCGACAACGGGAACACCGTTTCTTGAAGCAAGTTCATAAACCTTGCAGATCTTTGCAGCGCTTGCTTTTGTAACTGCACCGTTATTAACGCTCTTATCCTGAGAAAAAGCGTAAACGGGGCTTCCGTCAACATAGCCGTATGCAGCAACAACAGCGCCGGCAGCGTCATCTGCCTTTACAGCAGCATCGATTTCCGTATAGAATCCGTCATCAAACAAATTTGTAAGTCTTTCCTTTGCCTTAGTCGAAGCTGCCGCGTTATTCTTATATTCGGCGAGCTTTGTTTTCTGGCTTTCAGTCAACATAAACGTTCCTCCGTTCAATACTTAAAAATAATCCATCATATATTATATATCATTTAAATGTGATTGGCAAGATATAAATTATTATTTTTTCAAATTATTCATATTTTACAATTTTTTCACAGCTCTATTGGTCGCTGACCGCATTGCGGAGTGCTTTTACCTCTTCCGAGGTGAGTTCGCGCCAAGTTCCGGGCTTGAGCATACCAAGTTTGAGCGGCCCAATCGCAATTCTGCGAAGCCGTGCGACCTCCAGTCCGACCGCTTCACACATTTTTCTTATCTGGCGATTCCTGCCCTCGCGGATAATAATGAGCAGGACTACTCTTCCCTCTTCCTCGTCAAGAACCTCAACATTTGCAGGGAGCGTTTTTCTTCCGTCTATCTCAACTCCTGCGGTAAGCTTGATAAGCTGTTCCTCGGTAATTGACGGACGGACGGTAACACGGTAAGTTTTGGAAATATGACGACTCGGATGCATAATGTCATTAGCGAATTTTCCGTCATTTGTGAAAAGCAGCATTCCCTCGGAGTTTCTGTCCAATCTTCCTATCGGATAAACACGCTCGTCAATGCCCGTCAGAAGCTCGGTAACGCATTTTCTGTCGAGTTCGTCCGACATTGTCGTGACATATCCTCTCGGCTTATTGAGCATAATATAGTATTTTTTGCGCTTCTTTTCAAGGTAGATGCGCTCACCGTTAACGGTTATAACATCATTATAGGTCGCACCGTCACCTATTCCTGCAGGGTGACCATTGACCTTGACCTTTCCCTTTTGGATAAGCTCCTCCGCTTTTCGGCGCGAGCATAATCCGCTTTCGGCGATGAGCTTTTGCAGTCTTATCTTTTCCACAAGTCCTTCTCCTTTTTATTCAAAAAGCTTTTTTAACATATCAATTATTCTATTATATACAGGTTTTTCCACAGTCACATTTTTATACGGACAAGCTTCTCCTGCAACTATCGTCCTGCGGCAGACCGCCTCGCCGTAAGCGGTATATTCGGCATAGCCTATCTCGTCGCCCTCCATAACGGGCGCATAAACAAAATCGGGCAGATATATTTTCTCGGAAATATCACGCCGCGAGCCGCTCACGGCAGTGCAGTCAGGCGGTGCAACCAGCCTGCATTTTATTGTATCGAGCGTTCCGCCAGCATCAGTCACTGTTATCTCTTCTGTAAAGTTATCAAGCTTAACACGTTTTGTACACGCAAAGCCTGCATTGAACATTTTAATATGGTCGTTCCAGTCGTCCGATGCGTTAAGTGTAACGGCTATAAGCTTTACGCCATCCTTTTCCGCAGCAGAAACAAGGCATCGTCCCGCTTCATCAGTAAATCCCGTTTTTACGCCGATACAATACTGATATTTTTTCAACAAACGGTTTGTATTACTCAGATA
>CAMJES010000325.1 GCA_946404705.1 uncultured Ruminococcus sp.
ATCATAGCCGGTGACTGGAGTTCAGACGTGTGCTCTTCCGATCTTGGAAATGTTCCTTTTGGTGATTACAAGCTGAATGACCGCAGATACAATGATAATAATTTCCTTATCCACGACTACTTTTTTGCAAAGGCTCTCGACAAGGTACATCCCGGAGGTGTGATCGCTTTTGTGACTTCAAAGGGAACCCTTGACAAAGAAAATTCCGAAGTCAGAAAATATATAGCACAGTGGGCGGAGCTGCTTGGAGCATGGACCATAGTCAATAAAGTGGACAAGCAAAACGACAAAATTTACAGAAAATTCATTTCTGCCTGATTGGGAGAGAGACCATTATTGTGAGAATGAGGTCTGAAGGAATTGTAGAAGCTGTGGATATATTCAAAAACGCTCAGCTTCAGTTCATCAAAGGATGAGTAAGTTCTTCGGTCAGTCTCTTCCTTTTTCAAGTACTTGAAAAAGCACTCCATTACTGCATTATCATAAGGATGACCCTTTGCAGAAAACGACTGAACAATATTCAAATCGTCAAGATGTTTTCTGAACTCCTCTGATGTAAACTGACAGCCGCGGTCACTGTGGAAGATCACACCGTTTGATACATTACGGCTTGCCACCGCCATATCAAGCGTTTCAATCGCAAGCCTTGTATTAAGGCTCGGAGAAAGCTTATAGGAGATCACTTTCCTTGAAAACAGATCAAGTATCACGCAAAGGTAATAAAATCTTCCTGCAGCACGAAGATATGTAAAATCACATACCCATACTTTATTAGGCTCGGACGGATCAAAACGCTGTTTCAATATATTGGGGCATTGCTCATCAGAGGCAGTCCTGTGTTTAGGGTGAAACGGTTTGACCGTGCTCATTTTGGGCAGATTCATACCCTTCATAAGACGATATATCCTTTGTGTGCTTATGTTTATGCGATATTCACGATTCAGGCAATTTTTCATCTTGTAAGCTCCGAAGCGCTTCCTGGATCTTGAATACAGTTCGAGAATACAGCTGCGGATCTTACGGTTTTCAAGTTCCCTTTCGGAAGGCTTGTGATGAAGAAATTTGTAATATGTGCTCCTATTCACCTGCAGAACACGGCAAAGCGTTGTAACAGCGTGTTCCGAAGACAACAGCTTTATTGCATTTAATCTTTGTCCGAGTGAGGCGTGAATATCGCAATGGCTTTTTTTAGTATCAGATTTTCCTCCTCAAGCTGTGCATTCCTTTTTTGAAGTTCCTTTATTTGCTTGGCTGTCAGAACCGTTTCGTCATCAATTTTTACCTCAGAGTACAGCTTTATCCAATTGGATAAAGCGCTGTGTGAAATTCCATATTCCTTATGTATCTCGGAATAGGTCTTTCCAGAATGGTACAAGTTGACTATCGTTTGCTTAAATTCCTTGCTGTATTTTGGATTCTTTTTTGAAGACATTTTTATTCCTCCTTTTTCTGTCTTCTATTATATCATACTTGTCCACTTTTTTATTATATATCCAGATAATCGACAAAAGCATTGCCGAGAACAATGCGAAAATTGCCGAGCTTGAAAACAAGGAAATTCTCAAAACCATAAAGGAGAAGAAAATCTCCGCACAGGAGCTTATCGGATTTTTGAAGAAAATGCCCGAAGGCGTTACGCTTGAAAATGCTACTTTCCGCAGAATACCGCCCCACTCCTGTCAGCTACACTTTAATGATATGGTGTGACCGCACAATGACAGGAGATGACCGAAATTGCAGCTAACAGTAAAACAGCCGATGACCGTAAAAGAGTATGCTGCCGAACAGCACATTACACAGCAGACGGTATATACAAAGATAAGCAGAAATGCGGATAAGCTCAAAAATCACGTTTTCAAGATGAACGGTAAAACTTGCCTTGACGAAACCGCACAGGAGCTATTGAAGCCCGGTTCGGGAAATGTTCAGCTTGTGGATAAGGTGAAAAGGCTTGAAGAAGAAATTGTCAGACAGAAAGCCGAAACGGAAAAGTGGTATAAGGAATATCAGATATATAGTGATAATAGTGGTTTGCTTATCAGAGAAGCAGACCAATACAAGAAACGTATCGCCGATCTGGAGCAGGAGCTTACTGCCGAAAAAGCCAAAACCGCCGAAAAGGATAAACAAATAGCCGAAATGGAAAAACGCATTGCCGAGCTTACGGAAAAGTCCCTTGCTATTGCCGAAATGGATAAAAAGCTCAATTCTCTGTTTGCCGTTCTGGAGGAAACCGCCAATACAGGCGTTGGTAAGAAAATCGGAAATCTCCTGTCGGGAAAACGTTAAACGGTTTGTTTTCGTACGGGTGAAAAAAGGGGACGGTTGATTATCACAAGTGCAGAAAAAGTACAGGGTTTAGTTTTATTGTGCACATTTTTATATTCAGCAGATTATGACAAAAAAATTTGGGGGAGCGACTCTATGATGATTTTTGTTTAAAGTAAATGCAGAAAACGATGTTTATCGAATCAGCCTGACAGAGATCGGAAGAGCACACGTCTGAACTCCA
>CAMJES010000326.1 GCA_946404705.1 uncultured Ruminococcus sp.
ACAAGCACTCACTTGGTTTTTGAAGGCTTACTTTTCTTTTCGGGTTTACAACCGGTTCCTTTAGGCGTAGTTTGAGCAAGCTGTTTGATGGCTTCAAAAGCTGCATCAATGTATATTTTTTCAAAAGCGTCCATGTCGGAGGGCTTGTGAACAACGATATGTATAGGCTTTGATGTTCTCATGCTGCGCACCCGACTTTCTTATTGCAGAATACAAAAGCATCTGCGGAAGGGGAGGTGTGCATAACTGTTGGACGCTCATTCAGATGGGCATAACTGGACTGTAAAAAAGTTTTCATGATGATTTACCTCGCAGTCAATATTACGTCATAAATTTTGTTTTTAAAAAGTATCAAGCACTTTCTGATAAACAAAAAAGCATGAAACCATATACTTTAAAGTATATAATTTCATGCTCAAAGTTATCTTAAATTCGAGTCTTGCCTTAGCGAAGGGCAATTCTCTTTTTGTGAACCTAAGACGTAGTCAACGAAAGCCGCAAATTAATGCGTATAGAACTAAAGCATCAAAATAATGCATATAGAACCTTAAATATAATTGTACTCGAATTTTGAGTTTTGTCAAGCACCTTTGCCAATATTTCATCAAATTATCACATTAAAATTTTTTCAAAATCTATTGCATTTTACCTGAAGTATATGTTATACTGACGATATACTAATAATTAGGTATTTGACATAATTTGACAGAAAATATATTGTATGGGAGGGAATCATTTAAGTGAAAAGAATAGCAATTTATTCAAGAAAATCAAAGTTCACAGGCAAAGGCGACAGCATCGAGAATCAGATTGAAATGTGCATGGAATACATACGATTGCACTTTCCCGATTCAGAACAGCTTGACATCTCTGTATATGAGGACGAAGGCGTTTCGGGCAAAAATCTTGACAGACCGCAGTTTAAAAGGTTTATGAGCGTTGAAGAAAGTGAGCCTTTTGACTGCCTTATCGTATATCGACTTGACAGAGTAAGCAGAAATGTGGGTGACTTTTCAGGATTGATCGAAAAGCTCAATTCCTTGGGGACAGCTTTTATCAGCATCAAGGAGCAGTTTGACACAACAACACCTATGGGCAGGGCAATGATGAATATTGCCGCTGTGTTTGCACAGCTTGAGCGTGAAACAATAGCTGAACGTATCAGGGATAATATGTATCAGCAAGCAAAAGCCGGTCGCTGGACGGGCGGAACAACTCCACTTGGCTACAAATCGGTCAAGCATACGTCTGCCGATGCTGACGGAAAGTCAAGAAGCTACTTTACTCTTGAAATTGACGAGGATGAAATTGAGCTTGTAAAGCTGATATTTTCAAAATACAGCGAGATCCAGAGTGTAAATGCAACAGAAAAGTGGCTTAACGAAACCAAGAACTATGCTCGTAAAGGCAAGAAATGGGGCAAGTCAAATATCAAGCGCATACTTACAAATCCGATCTACTGTATAGCAGATAAGGACAGCTTGGAGTATTTCACAGCACTGGGCTGCAATGTTTGCTTTGATGAGAGTGATTGCGATGGCATTTCGGGAATTCTTCCGTATAACCGTCACAGCGGACAAGCGAGAGAAAAAGTATCGTATGACAAGTGGATCATTGCTCTGTCAACTCATCAAGGTCTTTTAAGCGGAAAAGAATGGATAAGAATTCAGAAGCTTCTTGAACAGAACAGCAAAAATTGTTTTGGCGGCGTTCCTGCCACAAAAAGATGTCTTAACCAGAGGTCGATTTTGTCGGGAATATTGTTCTGCAGCTGCGGTGCATATATGCGTCCGAAAGTGTACGGTTCGGGTAAGATGTATTATATGTGCGAGAACAAGGAGAATACAAAGAAGGCAGCCTGCGCCAACGACAATGTGAACGGTGACGAGCTTGACAGACTTGTTTTGGATGAAATATTTGCATTTAATGTTAAAAATAGTGTTGTAAACACGCAGCTTGCTGCCTTGCGCAAACAGATCAATAATGTTGACGATGATATATCGGCACAGATCAAAAAGCTAAAGAACAAAAAGAGCCGAAACGAAAATGCTGTAAGTAATCTTGTTGCAGCTTTGGGAAACGGAGCAAGCGAGCTGACAATGGCTGCTATCAATAAACAGATCGAGAAGCTGAACGATGAGAACAAGCTGATCGATACGCAGATCAGCGAGCTTAATGACAAGGACATTGTACAGTCGCAGCTCCACAGAAATCTGAATTCCATAGAGGATGCGATCATTTACCTCAAAGTGAATTTCGATAATCTTTCAATTGAGAATAAGCGTGAGTATATAAAGAAGGTTATCGAAAAGGTGGTCTGGGACGGAAACTCTGCCCATATTTTTATCAAAGGCAGCACAGTATAACGGTAAGTCCGTTGTTCTGCCTTTATCGTCTATTCTTTCCGGCTTTACTATTTCGAAGTTGCGGTTGAGGAAGCTATGAAGTAAGCTTCAAACGGCGTAGATACGTTGTTTATCAAATAAAATTGCTCCTCTTGATTTTGT
>CAMJES010000327.1 GCA_946404705.1 uncultured Ruminococcus sp.
CAAAGGACGCAGAGTATGAATGGCACGGCACAGAATTTTATGATTTTCTTGAAAATGATGTTTTCACTCCTGCTGATGACGGTGTTGCCGGTCTTGATAATGACCTGCTTGCTGATTTTCGCAGATTTTAGGAACAGAGCAGAGCAACGGCCGGCAATCAAACTGCTTTACCTGAATGGATTACCGAATACCGTGAAATTAAAGCAGAAAACCCACAGGCTATTGTTTTCTATCAGCAGGGCGATTTTTATGAAGCCTTTGAACAAGACGCAGTAAAAGTCGCTAATGAACTTGACCTCGTTCTAACAAGCAGACACATAAATGAAAATACAGGCGAACGCATTGCAATGTGCGGTTTTCCTAAACATTCGCTTGATAAGTATATGAAACATTTGGCGGATAAGGGATATAAAATTGCAGTATCTTCTCTTGAAAATGACGAAAGGAAAACAATTTGCCATGCTCCCGATTATCCCGAAGATGTGCAGAAGGCTCTTGACCTTATAGCAAAATACAAAAAGGACGAGTTCGGATATGACGATGACGCACCTTATGAAGATTTGTCCGATATTGGTCTTGCTTTCACAAGCACCGATGACGGTGAGTTTGATATTGATGTAGGTGTTGACCTTGTTAATTTCAGTATTACTCAAAGAGTGGGCGGAACAGTTACCAATGAAAGAAAGTACAACACTCTTGATGAGCTTATCACAAATGAGCTTGAGAGCCTTTCTTTTGATGATTTGGTTTTCCTTGATGAAGATACTCTCACAAGAATAAAAAACGAGGAAAACGGCGAGCAGATTGTCGATATAGAGCCTGCATTTCAAACACCGCCGAAAGCAAACCCATATACCTTTGATTTGCACCCTGAGATACCGATTACCGACAGACACAATTATAACTTTGCCGAAAAAGAAATTGAAACAGTCGGTAAAAAAGAACGTTTCCGTAGAAATATGGAGGCTATCCGAGTTCTTAAAGAGTGCGAATTTGACAATCGCTTTGCAACACCTGAAGAACAAGAGATTTTATCAGGCTATGTCGGTTGGGGCGGTATTTCAGAGGCATTTGATGAAAACAACGATGCGTGGGCAGACGAATTCCGGGAATTATATACTGCCCTTTCTCCTACCGAATATGAGGCGGCAAGAAGAAGTACGCTGACAGCCTTTTATACCCCACAGCCTGTTATATCTGCTATCTACAAAGCACTTGATAAATTAGGCTTTAAGCAGGGTAATATCTTGGAGCCTTGTTGTGCAATCGGTAATTTTATCGGTATGCTCCCTCAAAATATGCAGGACAGTAAAATCTACGGTGTTGAAATTGACAATATCTCGGCAGGTATCGCACAGCAGCTTTATCAAAAGTCATCTATTATAACGGCTCCCTTTGAAAAGGCTGAACTTCCCGACAGTTTCTTTGATGCAATAGTGGGAAATGTGCCTTTCGGAGATTTTTCACTTGCCGATAAAAAGTACGATAAGTACCATTTCCTTATCCACGATTACTTCTTTGCCAAGTCCCTCGATAAGTTAAGACCGGGAGGAGTAATGTGTCTTGTAACTTCCAAAGGTACTATGGACAAAGAAAGCTCCGATGTGCGTAGATATATTGCACAGAGAGCAGAGCTTCTCGGTGCCATAAGACTTCCTGACAACACCTTTAAGGGCAACGCAGGTACAGAGGTAACATCGGATATTCTTATTCTTCAAAAAAGAGACAGAGTTGTTGATATTGAACCCGATTGGCTATTCCTTGACGAAGATGCTAACGGAATACGAATGAATAAGTATTTTGTTGAGCATCCCGATATGGTACTCGGCGAAATGGTTATGCAATCGGGAAGATTTAAGCCTGAAAGTGCTTGTAAAGCCTATGAGGACAGAACTCTTGAGGAACAGCTTGATATTGCCGTACAAAACATAAATGGCGAAATCACGGAATACACCATTGAAGATGTTGAGGAAAACGAGGTAAACTATATCCCTGCCGATCCCAATGTACGCAACTATTCCTTTACCGTTGTGGACGACACTATCTATTACCGAGAAAATTCTGTTATGCGAGAGGTAGAAACCTCCGAAACAGGTAAGAACAGAATTAAGGGTATGATTGAAATAAGGGACTGTGTTAAAAATCTTCTTGAAATGCAGACCAATGATTACCCCGACTATGATATTGAAAAAGAGCAACATAGACTTAACGAAATATATAATAAATTCGTTAAGAAGTATGGATATATCAACAGTAGAGGTAACTCAACAGCCTTTTCCGATGATAGCTCATATTTTCTTATCTGTTCTCTTGAAGTATTCAAAAATGATGAATTTGAACGCAAGGCGGATATATTCACAAAACGAACTATTAAGCGGCATATTGCTAAAACTCACGCAGATACCTCCATTGAGGCTTACGGTATCTCAATAGGCGAAAAAGCAAAAATTGATATGCCCTTTATGTGTCAGCTCACAGGCAAGAGCGAGGAGGAGATATTCGCCG
>CAMJES010000328.1 GCA_946404705.1 uncultured Ruminococcus sp.
GCCGAAATCCTATATATTCGAGATTGTCGGCTTGATTTTTTCCATATTTTAAATGCTGTTTAGTATAAAGACAAATATACTCACTTCGTTCGCATATTTTACCTTTAGAGGAGAGTTTGTTTTAGGAAGAAAAAATGAAGCGCAATTCACAAATCGGTTCAGCAAGTTTTTGTTGAACAAAACTTGTTCTGTTTTCCGATTTTTATGTGATTTGCGCTTTTTTAGCTATACTTTTTTGTGCTGTTGCGGCTGTGCCTTTCGCTATGGTTTAGGGTGTTTCGCTTCTGCGGAAGCGACAAGGGGCTGCTCGCCCCCTTGACCCCTCGCCACCCTTTAAACAAAGCGAAATTCTTGCAGAATTAACGTAAACTTTTGTCCGCTTCGCGGTTTTAACGACAAATGTAAGCGCCGCAATAATTCCGAATTCCGCATTCCGAATTCCGAATTAAACAATTACGCATTAATCCCATCCCATGCTTTCCTTTATCTTCTCGACAAGCTTATCCGAAGCCTTTTCGTGTGTTTTTTCGCTCGGGTGCCAATCGGCTGCTATGCCGTCCTCGTTCATATTCTGCTGGTCAAACATAAGGAAATCAACGTTAGTATCTCCTGTTTCTTTACTGTAATCAGTCAGCGCAAGCTCTACATACGGATAGAGGTTCTGTCCCATAATGCCCAATGTTCCGATGATCTTTGCGTTGGGATTTTTCTCTCTTATCGTCTTGACAAACTCAACATAATTAGCACGGAAATCCTCGCAGCGGTCGTCCTTATTCTTGCAATAGCTGTCATCATTCGTACCGAGGTTTATAACGATAACGTCCGGTTCACGCTTGCTGAAATCCCAGTCAAGCTTCAGCGGATCAAACTCTTCGTTCCTGCTCCATGTATAGCCGAGATGTGTATAATACGGCGGAACAAGCTGAGTTGTGACCTTTACGTCCTTATCGGTATAGCCGGAAATAATGCCGTGGCCGCTGAACGATACAAGGCTGTAATCTGCGCCAAGCTTTTCTGCGGTTTTATATGCATACGCTTTTGTGCAGTCCTCGGTCTTGGTGGAGAAGTGGTGGTTGCAGTCCTCATCGTCAACGCCGTAGCCGCAGGTGATAGAGTCGCCAATAAATTCTATGTAGCGCTCTTTATTTTCGGCAGGCTTTACATCCTTGCCGTTTATTGTGATATCGCTTATTGCAAAGGTTGACATCGGTGATTCGGAAAGCTTTACGATCTTAACGTCGTTAAGCTGCTCTGTATCGCTTATCGCAACGCTGATAGTTTTAGTGCTTTCGTCTATCATTTCATCTGCCTTGCGCTCGCCGTTTACATAGACTGCAACACGCGCGTGATTATCCGCCGAAGCAGGATTTCCGCTGTTTGTGTCGCCCTCGATCGTTACGCTGCACTCTGTTCCGGTGAATGTGAACTCTGCGCCCGAGCCGCTGAGTGCGCAGTATATCTTTCCGTTATTATAGTATGTTCTGCCAAGCTGCTTGAAATTTTCCTCGTTAAGTTCGATCGATCTCACCGCCGATTCCTCCTCTTTTACTTCCGTTGTTTTTGCATCGACCGATGCAGTTGAACATCCTGCCATTACTGACGCTATCAGAAGCATCGGCAGAACTGCCGCAAATTTCCTCATAATTTCCCGTCCTTTCAGTATTCCGTTGTCTGCGAGGTAAATGAATAAACTATACCTTTTTTCGGGGTAACTCCCGAAAGCTCAAAAAGCTTTGAAACGGTAACGAACTCATACTCCTCTTTAAGCGCAGGAATAATAATATCAAGCGCTTCAACTGTCGGAGTGTTTCCGCTCATATCGTGCAGAAGTATCACCGCGCCGTCCTTTATCTGAGCAAGTATCTTTTCCGCACGTTCCTCTGCCGTAACCTCGGGAAGCCAATCCTCTGCGCCAATTCCTGCGATAAACGTCAGGTCGATATTCTCATACATTGTACTGTTCACCGCGATATACGGCGGACGGAAGAATTTCGGCCTTTTTCCCGTTATACGCTTGATCTCGCCCGAAGTGAATTCTATCTCCGCACGGATATCCTCTGCCGAAAGTTCGGGCATTGCCGAATGTGTGCGCGAGTGATTGCATATCTCGCACCCCATATCGGCCGCTTTCTTCACGACCTGCTCGGAGTCCTCGTCAATATTGTTTCCGACAATAAAAAACGTGGCAGTAATGTCGTATTTCCGTAACTTTTCAAGAACAAGCGGAGTTGTGTCCGTGTTAGGTCCGTCATCGAATGTCAGCGCACAAAGCTTTTTTGCCACAAGTTATCCCTCCCCCACAAAGCAATCTAGTCAATTATACCATTAAAAGCGTTTTTTGTCAATTAAAATATACGACAAGGCTATGTCACAACATTTTGGTTGATTTTAGGAAGATTTTCTGCTATAATGATAAATAAAATTGAGAAATATTAGCTTGACAAATCGAAATTTGGAGGAGTATTCTGATGATTATATTTAAACCCTTAATTGAAAATATAAAG